>CAYRHK010000082.1:0-9589 GCA_964423825.1 uncultured Terricaulis sp.
AGTCGGTCAAGCGTGGTGGAACGCGCGACGCGATAATCCGGCGGGATTGGCCGGCGCCAGTAATCACCGAGGAGCGACAAGCCGAAATGATTGCTATGCTCATCGAGTGTTGTTGGCGGCACGCCCCATGGCGCGCTCGGCGCCAACAGGATGAGCCCCGCGATTGGCGCATGCATCGCCGCCATCTGTGAGACCAGCCCGCCAAGCGAATGGCCTACGAGCACGGGCGGCGCGCGTAGCTCCTTGATGTACAAGTTGAGCGCGTGCGCGTATTCGCGCAGGCCCGTTTGCGCGAGTTGCTCTAGATCAGCGCCGCGCTCGTGGTGCGGAAGGTTGGGCGCGTGGGTCTCAAATCCTGCGGTCTCGAACGGCTCACGGAATGAGTCGAACGCCCAGCCGCCGCAGAACGCCCCGTGCGTGAACACGATAGGCGTTACGACACTGTTGCGCTTCATGCCTGCGCCGCCTCTGCGACGCCGTTACGGCAGGCCATCATTTGGAGTCCCCCACTGTGTATTTATTGAATCGGCGGACGACTTCCTCGTAGGTCGGCCGCTTGAACGGTATCACGAGATCCGGCGCCGCTGTGAGCGCCGACCAACGCCAATTGCTGAACTCCGGCGTGTGGGTGTCGAGTCGGATGTCTTCGTCACGTCCCCTGAACCGAAAGGCGAACCATTTCTGGCGCTGGCCACGGTAGCGCCCTTTGGGACGCAGCTTCAACCGCACATCGATTGGAAATTCGTAATATAGCCAGTCTGGCGTCTCCTCGAGCAGATCGACTTGCCCCGCGCGCACGCCAACTTCTTCCTCAAGCTCGCGAAACGCTGCGTCAACGATGGCTTCGCCGCGATCGACGCCACCTTGCGGCATTTGCCAAGAGTAGGGCCCCTCCGCGCCAATGCGGCGGCCGAGAAAAACGAGGCCGTTGCTGTGAAACAGTGCAAGGCCGACGTTCGGGCGGAAAAGTTTCGGATCGTGCTCGCTGTTCATCGCCGCGTGGCGCGCGCGTTGAGCACAGCCGAGGCCGGCGCCAGCACGTAACCGCGCGAGGACAAATCGCGCGCCCAGTTGTTCACTTGTTCCATGGTCACAGGATACGCAAAACCTGAGCCTATGGCGCTTTGATTCTGCAGCGCCAGCGCCTCCAAATTGAGCAACTGGTCGTCGATGGCGGCGGCCTCGCGCCGAGCGTCGATGATGCGATCAGCTGCCGTGATCGGCAGGTTCGCACGTTGGGCTTCAACGCTGAACGCCGAGCGCTGGCCGATCCCAGCGGAGATGAACACGAGACCGCGGCGGCGCAGCGCCTGCACTACGGGTTGCGAGGCGCCACTAGCCGTGGCGAAGCGGGCCCCCTGGTAGTTCGTGACGCCGAAATATCCGGTGGCTCTCGACAGCAGGCGTTCAAGGCGCTCGATATTTTGCGCGGGCTGGGCGGTAGCGAGCAGGGTTTCCGGGCCGGTATCGTCGGCATTGGGGTCGAACGGCTCCATCGGCAGTTCGATCATCACCTCGTGACCACGGGCGCGGGCGCGATCTATCCAGCTCTGCAGGTTCTGCGAGTAGGGGACGAACGAGAGCGTTACCTCTGGCGGCAGCTCATCGATGGCCTGTGTTGTGGCGCTCGCGTTGAAGCCCAGGCCGCCAATGACGATGGCGATGATGGGCCGGCCTTGCACCGGCGTGAACGGTCTGGCGTAGGCTTGCGCCGGCGTGCGACCATTGGGACCGATAATTGGCAGCAAGCCATTGGGACCGGCCTCCGTGAGGCCGGCGATCGGCGCCCGAGGAAGCGGCGTCACGGGAGGTCGTGCGGAGACCTCAGGGGCTTCCACGACCGCCACGCGAAGTTCGCCGTCAGCGCCAACCTCGCCCACTTCGCCAGTAGTGGGGAAGGAATCGAGATCGAAAACCGGGCCCGCGTCCAGGGCGTCGGAGAAGCTGATCGTCGGGGCGTCGGCGGCATCGGCGCCGGTCGGTGCGAGCGATACGACCCGCCGGGGTCCCGCCGCACTGGGGTCGCCGAAAATCTGAATCGTCAACCCAACCGCAAGCACAAGCGCTAAAGCCGCGCCTGCGGCGACGACACGGTGGTTGAGGCTGGCCAAGCGAGCCCCTAGGGCTTTGGCTACGCCCCCCAGTGGCCCGCGAAGGGCTGCGCGAATCATGGACGCGCAGCATCCATGATTTCGGTTTCAAGGTCACTACCCGGGACCTACCCCGCCCGCTGGCGCAGCCGTTCCGCCACAAGCCCTTGGCGCAAGAACTCGAGCGCGCGCTTCATTTGGTAGTCTTCGCCTTCCGGCCAATTCTCCGGCGGCTGATCCTCAGGAACATGCAGGTCGCGGCGCTGCTCGCCGTCGAGAGCGTTGGGGAGGTCGGCCTCGCTGAGGCCCAAGCGCTGAAGGCGCTCGGGGTCCACACGCACCGCCCCGACCTCGATATCCGGGGTTATGCCCGTGCCTTGGATAGAGCGGCCCGAGGGAGTGTAGTAACGGGCAGTGGTGAGCCTCAGCGCGCCATCGCGACCGCCCTGCAGCGGAATCACGGTTTGGACCGAGCCTTTGCCGAAGGAATCGGTGCCGACGATGAGCGCGCGGTTGCGGTCCTGCAGCGCGCCCGCCACGATTTCCGCAGCCGATGCGCTGGCGCCGTTGATGAGCACCACGATCGGCACGCCGGCGAGATCGTCACCGCGGCGGGCATTGTAACGCTGCTGGTCACCGGGTTGGCGGCCACGGGTCGAGACCACTTCGCCGCCATCCAGGAAGGCGTCGGAGACTTCGATTGCTTGATCGAGCAAACCGCCGGGATTGTTGCGCAGGTCGATCACCACGCCACGCAGGCGTGCGCCAGTTTGACTGCGCACGGTGCGGATGGCGCTTTCGAGCATGTCGCCGGTTTGTTCGTTGAAGGTCGAGATCCGGATGACCCCGATGTCGCCGCCTTCGACACGTGCGGTTACCGCGCGTACATTGATCACTTCGCGTGTGAGCGTGACATCGAATGGATCGACCCCTTCGCGCGCCACCGTAACGGTGATCTGCGTACCAGCGTCGCCGCGCATAAGCCGCACGGCGTCGTTTAGCGTAAGGCCAATGATGCTCTCGCCATTGATGGCGGTAAGATAATCGCCGGCCTGAATGCCGGCGCGGTCCGCGGGCGTATCGTCGATTGGCGAGACGACACGAACAATGCCATCCTCGCTAGTCACCTCGATGCCTAGCCCGCCATACTCGCCGCGGGTTTGGGTTTGCAGATCGCGGAACTCGGCCGCATTCATGTAGGAGGAGTGCGGGTCGAGCGAAGCCAGCATGCCTTGAATGGCCGCCTCAATCGCTTCTTCCTCGTCAATTTCGGTCACATAGTCCTGCTCCACGCGGGCGAGCACGTCAGCGAAGAGTTCGAGTTGGCGGTAGCCTTCGCCTCGGCTGTCGCCAGGTGCCGACCACGCCAGCGCGCCCACCAAGGCCGCCATGCCAGCAAACGGGGCCGCGATCCAAGCTATCCGCATCTCACTTCCACTCCTCGGACGCGACCGGCGCCCGCATCAGACAGTCATCCGGCTCTGACTTCCGGCCGGCTTTCAAGTCCCCGCGCGCTCAACCAGCGGCCAGGGTCGACGGTTTGCCCTTGGTGACGCACCTCAACATACAATTCGGGCGCCGGCGAGGCCCCGCGAGGCATTGTTCCTAGGGCCTGACCGGCGGCAACGGTGTCTCCAACGCGCACACTTATGGTTTCCAGGCCAGTAAGCACCAAAGAATATCCCCCGTCCATATTGAGGATGAGCACGTGACCATAGCTCCGGAACGGCCCCGCATAAGCGATTTCGGCGCCGGCCGGGGCGGAAATCGCGGCGCCCGACGCGGTTTGGATGGTGACTCCTTGGGCAGTCGGACCGCCGTTTTGTTGAGCCCCAAACGCGCGCAGCACCCGCCCTTCGGTCGGCGCTCGCCAAGTGGCGGGGATGACCCCGGAGCCGCTGGCGCCGCCAGAGCCGCCAGACGCGCGGCGGCGCTCGCGCTCCACGCGCGAGGCGAGATCGCGGAGCGTACGCGCCTCGGCCGCAAGCGCGAGGGCGCGGCGCTCGGCCTGGTCGGCGCGGTTCGTCAGTTCGGAGCGGCGACGACGGCGCTCCTCGAGGTTTGCCGTCACCTGCGCTTGTTCAATTTCGGCGGCGGTGAGGGCGGCCGCGAACGCTTGCGCTTGTGCGGCGCTTTCAAACGCCTGCGTACGCGCTCGCGCCAGAGCGGCGGCGGCATCGCGCTCAGCGCCTAACAGCTCAGCTGCGGCGGCACGCGCCGTGACGTGCGCGCGCATGGTTTCCAGCTCGACCCCACGCTCGGCGAACGCGGCGGCGATGAGCGCTGCTTCGAGCGCGTCGCGAGCGCGCTCGCGGGCCGAGAGTTGGGCGCGCGCTTCGACATAGGCGAAGGCGAAGCGGTGCTCGGCGTCGGCGGCTTGTAGCTCGGCGTCGCGGGCGCGGCGGGAGATGTCGTCCAAGCGCGCGTCAAGCGCTTGGGCTTCGCGGCCAACTGCGTCGGCGTTGCGGCGCAAGCGCTCGGCGCGCGCGCTTTCAGCGCGGCGTTCACGCTCGGCCTGAGCGTGAGTTCGCGAATTCTGGGCGTTCGCCGTTCCCGCCAGCAGCGCCAGTGCGACGCATGCCATAAGGGCCCGGGCGCCTTTTGCGCCTCGCGCCATTGAGCCAAACCCACCACCCGGGCTGCCGTCAGTCCCGGTGGTAGGGATTACCGCTCAAAATCGTGCAAGCTCTGTAAATTTGCTCGGCAATCATCACCCTAACCAAGCGATGAGGCCAAGTTTGGCGCCCGAATGCGAGCTTTTCGTCAGCTTGATCCTTAAGGCTTTGTGAAGCGCCGTCGGCGCCGCCGATCCAAAAGACGGCGTTGGCCTGGCCGTCATCGCGCCAGCGTGCCAGTTTTTCCGCCAGTTGGCGCGAACTCCATTCGCCGCCGCGCTCGTCGAGCAGGATCTTGCGGGCGTCCTCGGGGGTGGCGCGAAAGAGAGCGGCGGCCTCTGCGCGTGGCTCGGCCAGCGGCTTGCCTTCGACTTCAACGAGATCAACGGACCTGAACCCCAGCCCGCGCCCGATTGCGGAGGCGCGCTTGATGTAGTCCTCTGCAAGCGCCGATTCAGAAGCGTCGCGTAGACGGCCCACGGCCGCGATGAGGATCCGCACGCGTCAGATCGGCAGCGCTGTTGGACCGCGCCCGCCCAGCCAGATCTTCTCGATGTTGTAGAAGCTGCGCACTTCTGGCCTGAACAGGTGCACAACGACGTCGCCGGCGTCGACGAGCACCCAATCGGCTTGCGGCAGGCCTTCGACCTTCACCTCCTTTACGCCTGCGTCCTTCAATTTGCGCATGACGTGATCGGCGAGAGCGCCGACGTGCCGTGCCGACCGGCCGGAGGCGACCACCAGCACATCGGCGAAAGAGGAGCGGCCGCGTATGTCGATGGCCACGATGTCTTCGGCTTTGTCGTCCTCCAACGAGGTCACCACCGTCTGGGTGACGGCCTCAACGTCGATGGGTTCATTGCGCCGTTTGGCGACACTGGTTGCTTCACCGGCTTCTGGCGTGGCCGGCGCACGTTTCATGTCGGGCGACAGGTCCAATCCCTTCTGCTGCCTCTGGAGGCCCAAGGCTATCACTTCCCCCGCCGCTTCGCTACCGGGGCCCGGCGCCTGGGTGGCGCCCGGCGCAGCGCCGTTGAGGATTGCGGGTGATGGCGGGCGTTAAGGTAGGTCCAGTTTGCCGGCGCTGCGAGACGCAAGCTGGGGCCCGCGTCGGGTCGCGACACAACCGTCACGGGTAGAGCGGCGGCTACTTCACGCCAATTCCTCCACATGCGGATGTTGGCGAGGTTGTCGGCCCCCATGATCAAGGTGAAGCGCACGCCGGGATAGAGGCGCTTCAGCGCGCGCAGGGTTTGGTAGGTGTAGGCGCAATCAAGTCGTTGCTCGAGATCGGTGACAACCATCTTGGCGCCGTGGGCCTGGCGGCGCGCGGAAGCGACGCGCTCCGCGATGGGGCTCGATTTGGGTTTCAGCGGGTTCTGCGGCGAGACCAACCACCACACGCGGTCCAGCCCCAGCCGCTTCAGCGCGGTCTCCGCCACGTGCGCATGGCCTTCGTGGGCGGGATCGAACGAGCCGCCGAACAACCCGATCTTCATACCAGGATAGGCGAGGGGGAGGCCGCGCCTCATGGCTTGGTTTGTCCATTGCCGCGCACGACGTATTTGAAGGTCGTGAGTTGCTCGGCGCCGACGGGTCCGCGCGCGTGGAGGCGTCCGGTTGCGATGCCGATTTCGCCGCCAAAGCCGAATTCGCCCCCATCGGCGAATTGGGTAGAGGCATTGTGCAGTACGATGGCGCTGTCGACTTCGCGCAGGAAGGCGTCCGCAGCGGTCTGGTCTTCGGTGATGATGCTCTCGGTGTGCTGCGAGCCATAGGTCGCGATGTGTTGGATCGCTTCGTCGAGGCCTGAAACGACACGCACGGCGAGGATGGGCGCGAGATACTCCGTGCGCCAATCCTCACTGGAGGCGCTCGCCATGGAGACGATTGCGCGCGCGTCATCGTCGCCGCGCAGTTCGCACCCGCCTTGACGGAGCGCTGCAGTGACAGGCGGCAGAAGCGTTTGGGCGCATGCCCGATCGATCAGCAGCGTTTCCGTCGCGCCGCAAACGGAGACTCGCCTCATCTTTGCGTTGACGGTGATAGCGACGGCTTTGTCAGGATCGGCGGCTGCATGAATGTATGTATGGCAGATGCCTTCGAGGTGAGCGAACACCGGCACGCGCGCTTCGTCCTGCACTCTTGCCACAAGCGACTTGCCACCGCGCGGAATGATGACATCAATGGCGCCGCCCAGCCCTGCCAGCATCATCCCGACTGCTGTACGATCAGAAGTTGGCGCCGCTTGAATGGCGTCTTCGGGCAAGCCAGCGTCAATCAATGCGTTGCGCAGCGCTGCGCCGATAGCGCTGACGCTGGCGGTGCTATCAGAGCCGCCGCGTAGGATGATGGCGTTGCCGGCGCGTAGCGCCAGCGCGCTGGCGTCCGCCGCGACATTGGGGCGGCTCTCGAAGATCATGCCGATGACGCCGATGGGCGTGCGCACGCGGGCGATGTGCAGGCCGCTGGGGCGGGTCCACTGCGCCATCACAGCGCCGACCGGGTCGGGTTGCGCCGCGATGGCGTCGACGCCCCCGGCAAGAACTTCTATGCGATTTGCGTCAAGCGCCAAGCGATCAACGAAAGCCTCGCCATGGCCGGCATCGCGCGCGCGCGCCACATCCTCGGCGTTGGCGGCGAGGATTTGCGGCGCCGCGTCACGGAGATGCTTGGCCATGGCGAGGAGCGTCCGGGTGCGCGTCTCCCCACTGGTGTCGCGCAGCGCTTTCGCCGCAGCGCGCGCGCGCTGACCCATGGCGTGCATTTGGGAGTCCAACGACGTGGTCACGCAGCGAGTGTACAAGTTCGATGGCGCAAGGGCTACGCCGTTGCGCGGGGCCGTGTCGTTAACAAGAACAGGAGAAAGGTGAGGCCGAACGCGAGGTCGCCGAGGGACAGGGCAAACGCGCGCAACGGCGCTATGCCCTCAAGCCACGAGAAGGCGAAGATGGCGACCACGCCCAGCTTGCCAGCGACGGCGAGCCAGAGGAGGGGGCGGTAGCGTTGCTGGTCGCGCGCGACGAAGGCGTAGATGCAGCCGAAGCAAATGATCAGCAGGCCCGCGAGCCGGTGGAAGCTGAGATCAGCCGGAGGCGCCGCCCCCAAAATTTCCAGAAGAAGGGCGGGCGCCGCCAGCAGGGGCAAGCCCACTGCAACGTTGAAGGCCGCCGCGATCCAGAACAAGAGTCGCCAAGTCATGGCGGACTGTACCTCATTTTGCGACGAGCGCGCCAGGATCGTCTGGGGTTGAGACTTCACCCTGCACTGACTGGGGGCTAAAAGGGTCCCTTCTCCAGAACCAGGATCGGTCATGACCACGCTCACGCGGCGCCTTTTCGCAACCTCAAGTCTTTCGCTCATCGCCGCCGCTTGCGCGACCCAAAACAGCGGCGCGAGTTTGGGCGACATTGGGGTCGACCTCGCCGCCATGGATCCGAGCGTGCGGCCGGGGGAAGATTTCTACAATTACGCCAATGGCGCCTGGGAGCGCGCGACGGAGATCCCGGCCGACCGGTCGAGCATCGGCTCGTTCTATCGTGCGTTTCTCGAGACGGAGCGTCAGACCCGAGAATTGCTTGACGGCATTCTTCAGTCCAATCCGGCGCCGGGAAGCGATGCAGCGCGGATCGCTCATTTATACAACGCTTACCTCAATACGGCGGCGATCGACGCGGCCGGCATGGCGCCTGTGCAAGCTGACCTTGCCCGCTTTGAGGCGATCGCAAACAAGCGCGATCTTTCGCGCGTGCTGGGCGAGCAGATCCGCGCGGATGTCGATCCGCTGAATGCAACGAACTTCTATACCGAGAACTTGTTTGGCGTGTTCGTGACGCAGGGCCTGGCGACGCCGGGCGTTGTGCTGCCCTATCTGCTTCAGGGCGGCTTGGGGTTGCCGGAGCGCGAGTACTATCTCTCCGACGACACGGCGATGGTCGAACTTCGCGGGCAATACCGCGCCTATGTGGAAAGGCTGCTGACGCTGGCCGGTCTAAGCCAGGCTTCTGCGAAGGCGCAACGCATCTACGATCTGGAGATGGAAATCGCCCGCGCGCACGCCACGCGCGAGCAGAGCGAGGACATGGCCAATTCCGGCACGGTATGGACCCGCGCCGAACTTGAGCAACGCGCGCCGGGCATCGATTGGGAGTTGTTCCTCAACGCGGCGCAGCTCGGCGGACAGCAGAGGTTTGCCGCCTACCATGCCGAGGCCATCCCGCGACTTTCCGCGCTGGTGGCGTCGCAGCCGCTGCAAGCGTGGAAGGATTGGCTGGCGTTCCACCAAATCAATGCGAACGCCGACGTGTTGCCGAGCGCGCTCGATCAGGCCCGCTTCGAGTTCTTCGGCACGACGCTATCGGGCACGCCGCAACAGCGCGCGCGCGACAAACGGGCGCTTGACGCGGTCGGCGCCAATCTCGGCGACGCGGTCGGCCGGGCATACGTCGAGCGCTACTTCCCCGCTTCGGCGCGATCGGAAGTGCAGGGGATGGTCGGCGAGATCAAGCAGGCGTTTGCGCGACGCATTCACGGGCTTGAGTGGATGGCGGCGGAAACGCGGGCCGAGGCCTTGCGCAAGGTCGAGACGATCGTGGTTGGCGTCGGCTATCCCGATGACTGGCGCGACTATCGAAGCTACGAGGTATCGGCGACAAACGCCTATGCGAACGCCGTCAATGGCGCGCGGGCGGAGTATGCGCATCAGCTGGCGAAGCTTGGGCATGCGATGGACCGCGGCGAGTGGTGGATGACGCCGCAAACCGTGAACGCGGTGAACCTGCCGGTGCAGAATGCGCTCAACTTCCCCGCCGCCATCCTGCAGCCGCCGTTCTTCAAGCAGGGCGCTGACGCGGACTTCAATTATGGCGCCATCGTCGCGGTGAT
>CAYRHK010000083.1:0-9516 GCA_964423825.1 uncultured Terricaulis sp.
GCTGCTCCGTGAGCAATAGGAAGCGGAGGTCTGGGCGCTAAGGATTTGGCCTTGCCCCGCACGTCGGCCGGGAACGGTAGCAAGGCGCTAAGTTTCCTCGGAACCCCAGCGTCGCGGGATCGGTCAGCGGGAGGAGTCCGCGCCGATAGCCATACTTGGCCCGCCTGCCCTCACACGCATGGCCCTCCGGGTGACCCTGAACGCTTCACGCTGCCGCCGGCTCGTACAACAAGCCGCGCAGGGCGCGCTTCGGCAAAACCCAAGACAATCCCTTTGAGAAGCTTCGCGCCGAAGCGCGCCCCGCTCTCCCCTTTGCGCTAACCGTCAGGCTCACGCCGGCGGCGCCAGCCCGCGCCTTACGACGCCTCGTTAGCGCCGCGCTCGGCCCGCCACGCCGCGAGGATCGCGTCCGCGGAGCGATCGATGTCCTCGTCGCGGGTCGCCGCCCCAATCACTGACACCCGCACGATCTCGACCCCGCGCCAATGCGCGCCCGCAACAAAGCAAGTGCCTTCGCGCTGGATGCGCCCAATCGTGCGCTGCGTGAGCGCATCCGCCTGCGCCGCAGGCAGATCGCTACCCAGCCGGACCGCAACTTGATTCAGCACCACATCGTTGAGGATCTCGATATCGGGCTCGCGCGCCAGCAACGCCGCCATGCGTCGCGCCTGCGCGCAATGCTGACTCACCATTCGCGCAACACCATCGCGCCCCAGCGTCTTCAACATCGCCCATGTCGGAAACCCGCGCGCACGCCGCGACAGTTCAGGCACGAGATCGGCGGGATGAGCCAGATCGCCCGCCGGCAAATAGCTTGCCGCGATCCGCATCGCGCGCACATGCGCCCCCGGGTGGCGTACGATCGCATACCCGCAATCGTGCGGCGTCTGCAGCCATTTGTGTCCGTCTGTCGCCCAGGAATCCGCCAGTTCCACGCCGTCAGCCAGATGCGCGCGATCCGGCGCCGCCCGCGCCCAAAGCCCGAACGCGCCGTCGACATGCAGCCATGCGCCCTTAGCATGCGCGGCGGCAGCGATTTCGTTGAACGGATCGAAAGCGCCGGAATGAATATGGCCGGCTTGCGCGATCGCGATGATGGGCCCGGTGAGCGGCGCCAATGCTTCGACGAACGCGTCTCCGTCCATGCGACCATTGTCGTCAACAGCCACACGGATTACGCGACGGTCGCCAAGCCCCAGATAGCGCAGCGCAGAAAACACAGTAGAGTGCGCATCCTCGCCCAACACCACATGGATGGGCGGCGCGCCGAACAAGCCGTCCGCTTCGCAGTCCCAGCCGGCGCGATGCAACACTTCGCCGCGCGCCGCCGCGAGACACGTGAAGTTCGCCATCGTCGCGCCGGTGACGAATCCGACCGAGGCCTCGCTTGGCAAGCCCAGGATGTCGAGCAACCAGCGTGCCGCGACGGACTCGGCGGCGGCGGCCGCCGGCGTCGCTTCGTTGTTGCCGGTGTTCTGCCCCCAGGCCGACGCCAGCCAATCGGCCGCCATGCCCGCCGGTTCGGTGCCGCCAATAACCCAGCCGAAAAAGCGCGGGCCGATCATCGCCGCCAGTCCAGGCTCGGCGCGCTCAATGAGTTCGCCGATCACCTGCTCCATCGCGGCAGCGCGCTCCGGCGTGGGGCCACCCAAGCGCGCCAGCATCTCAGAGTACGCAAGCGCCGGCCGATGCGGACGATCGGCGGAATCGGCGCGGAAACGGAGCGCGTGCGCACTCACCAGCGCCAGTGTTTTCTCAAGCTCGCTCATGGCGCACTGTTAGCGCGCCTGTCTCGCGTTGAATACCCATTGGCGCGGGCCTCGCACTGTGCTCTGCACCGTTCGCCATGGCGAACGCCAACTTGATCGCGATCGATGACGCCGCGCTCGCCGAAGCCTGTGAGGGCTTCGACCGCGCACGCCACACACGCTCAGCGAAGCGCACCTTCACGCGCGCGCAAGTCGTCTTCGGCGCAGGGCTGCTCGCAACTTTGATCGCGGGGCTAGTGTTGGCGCCGGCGCCCACCGCGCAGGCGCTGCGGGCTGCGGCTTACGCCCTCTTCACCGCCGCCATCGCGTTGCGCCTTGTTGCTGCCGCATCATTCAAGCCGCCGCCTTCGCGGCTCGCAGCGCCAAGTGCCTGGCCGACCTACAGCGTTCTCTGCCCGACCTACCGCGAGGCCAACGTTGTCGCCGACCTTGTCGCCGCCCTTGACGCGTTCGACTATCCGCCGGCTTCCTTGGACATAAAGCTGTTGGTCGAAGGCGACGATCCAGAAACCATCGCCGCCGCCCAGAACGCATCCAAAGGCAAGGCCCACATCGAAGTCGTCATCGTGCCGCCTGCACAGCCGCGCACAAAGCCCAAAGCGTTGCAGGCAGGTCTTGCGCGCGCGCGCGGCGAATTCCTGGTCATCTATGATGCCGAGGATCGCCCGCATCCACAACAGCTCCGCGCCGCCCTCGCCGCCTTTGAAGACGGCGCATCGACACTCGCCTGTGTCCAGGCGCCGCTTGTTGTCGACAACGCCGACGCCTCTTGGATCGCACGTCAATTTGCCGCCGAATACGCTATCCTGTTCAACGAGATTCTACCCTTGATCGCCCGCTTGAAATTGCCGCTTCCGCTTGGGGGCACTTCCAACCATTTTCGCACCGCGATCCTCCGCCAAGTCGGCGGCTGGGACCCCTACAACGTCACCGAGGACGCCGACCTTGGCTATCGCCTTGCGAGCGCCGGACATGCGGTAGGCGTGATCACGCCGCCCACCTGGGAAGAAGCGCCCGTGACCTTCAAGGCGTGGCTGGCGCAGCGAACGCGTTGGATCAAAGGCCACATGCAGACCTGGCTCGTGCTCATGCGAGATCCAGTGGGCGCCCTGCGGGAAATGGGCCTTGGCGGCTTCTTCGCCATGCAGCTCGTGCTCGGGGGCGGCATCGCCGCAGCGCTTGTACATGCGCCGTTGGCGTTGTTGCTCCTCGTCGCTTTGCTCTCGCCCTCGCGATTCTTGGGCGATGCTGATTTGGCGCTCGCACTGTTCGGCTATTGCTCGGCGATGTTCGCGGCGATTTCAGCGACCGCACTCTCAGGCAGTTACAGCCACATGCGCGCAGCCTTCACCATGCCGCTCTATTGGCCATTGGCCACCCTCGCGGCATGGCAAGCCCTTTACGGCCTGATCATTCGTCCCCACTTCTGGGCGAAAACTGCCCATGGCCAGAGCGCACGCCTGACCCCAATGATGCGAAGCTAGAGCGCCGCCAACAGAGCGCACAACTTTTCCACCTCACTTTCGTCTTGATTCCAGGACACGACCAACCGCGCCTCCCCCGATCCCTCGGCGCCCCAATCGTAGAACTGGGCGCCCGCCGCACGCAGCCGCTCGAGCGCAGCCGCGCCGGGCTTGACGAACACCTGGTTGCTCTCCACCGCTTCCGACAAGTGAACGCCCGCCGCCGCACCTATGCGCCGCGCCAGCGTATTCGCGCGCGCCGCAAGGCGCAGCCACAGGTCGTCCTCGAGATAGGCCAGCAATTGCGCGGCCACGTAGCGCCCCTTGCACAGCAGATGTCCGCCCCGCTTGCGCCCCCGCGCGATCGCTTCCGCATAACGCTGATTGAAGCAGACGATCGCCTCCGCGCCCATGGCGCCATTCTTGGTGGCGCCAAACGACAACAAGTCGACGCCCGCCCTCGACGCCATGTCCGCAGGCTGGCATCCACCCCCCGCCACCGCGTTCGCGAACCGCGCCCCGTCAACGTGGACCGCCAGCCCGTGGCCATGCGCGATTTCGCTAAGCGCCGCCAAGTCGCCTGGCGCATAGATCGCCCCACGCTCCGTCGTCTGCGAAACCGACAACACGCTTGGCGTCACGGAATGAATCCCACGGGCGTTGCGTCCGATCGCCTCGCGCAGCGCCTCCGGAGTTACCTTGGCGTTCACCCCGTCCATAAGCACCAACTTGGCGCCGCCGGAAAAGAATTCCGGGGCGGCGCACTCATCGCATTCGATGTGCGCTTCTCGGTGGCACAAGACCGCACCCCACCGCGGGGTGGCACTCGCCAGCGCAATGGCGTTGGCGGCAGTCCCGCTCACGACCGCGAACACCCGCGCCTCAGCCTGAAACAACGCGCTGAAGCGCTCATCCAGGCGCTTCGACCATTCGTCTTCGCCATACGCCGCCGCCGCACCGGCATTGGCGCCTTCGAGCGCAGCCATTATTTCCGGCGCCACAGGCGCTGTGTTGTCAGAGCGAAAATTCATCAAAGCTCAACCATGATCGAGAACCGCCGAAACCATTTGTTTACGCCGTCGCCGCGATTCCGCGCAACAAGCGTCTCGTTTCCGTACAACTAGCGCATTGTACAAACGCTTGCTTTACTGACATTCGTTACGCTTACCGCTCGATTAGGCATTGGGGCGGCGTGTGAACGACTTCTTCACCAGAGCGGCGCTTGAGCGCGCAGCGGAGACCGTGTTCTCCAGCGCCAACGCACGCCTGTACTTGTACGTTCTGATTGCCGTCGCGACAGCCCTCGCCGCAGGCCTCGGCCTCGGCCTGCTTTGGCTCGTGCTCGCCCTGGCCGCGGATGCCGCAAAGGAATCCCTTGTTGTCCGCTCGGCGGCCGTTGGAGAACCGACAAGGCTCGCGTTGGACACAGCAACCAATGCCTGCCGCGCCTTGGCGCCGGCCATCGTGTGCTTCAGCGGCGTTGCTTCAGCGCCCGCCACAGCTGTCGCCATGCTGGCGGCGCTCTCCGCTCATGCGGCGTTCAGCGCCGATCGCGGCCGCACCTACGCGCTCATTGCCAGCGCGCCCTACGCAGCACTTCTGCTTGCGGCGCTGGGAAGTGCGGCGGGCGCCGGGGTGCTCGCCCCAGCGGCCGCGGCCGCAGCCTGCCTTGTCTACCTGTTCGGCGCTGCCCTGCACCATGCACACCGCGCGCTGGACATGCTCGCGCAAGATCGCGAGTGGCTGCGTCAGTTCAACATGAGCTGTCGTGAAGGCGCCGAAGCGGCCTGGGAACTCGATTTTTGGTCACGCCAAATCTTCGGGGCGGACCGTTTGGCCCAACTCGTCGGCCACCACGTGACCTTCGAAGAAGCCGTGACCGCGCAATTCGCAAGCGCCCATGAGCGCCCGCTCGTCGAGGCTGTGTTCGCCCCCGTTTGCGGCGCACCCCGGCGCCTAACCATCGAACATGACGTAGTGCGCGAAAGCGGGGCAACCGTCCGACTGCGCCATGAAGCCTTCATCCGCACGACCGCCGACGGAACCCCACTGCGCCTTACCTGCATGTCGCGGCGAAGCGAAGACAATGAAACAACCAGCCCGGAAGCGCGCGCAGCGGCGGCGGCGCAAAACGAGGCGCTGAGGTCGCTGCACAATGAACTGTCGCTGCCCTTCGACACCATTGTGGCGGACTTAGATCAGGACTTGGCAGGCCTGTTGCGTGCGATCCTACGCGGCGGGGCCGCACTAGAGTCAGGCGTCGAGACCCTCGCGCGGGCGCGCCACGAAGCCGAGAGCGCCAACCTGGCGAAATCACAATTTCTCGCCAACATGAGTCACGAACTGCGCACGCCCCTCAATGCCATCATCGGCTACGCTGAGATGCTTGAAGAAGACGCCCAGGATGCGGACGACGCTGCAACCGTTCAGGACATCGGCCGCATCCTGACCGCGGCGCGGCACTTGCTGTCGCTGATCAACGAGATACTCGACCTGTCCAAGATCGAAGCCGGGCGCATGGAGGTGCATCCTGCGGCGTTCGATGCCCGTCAGATGCTCGAAGACCTCATCGCCACCGTCCGGCCCGCCTGCGACCAGAACGGCAATCGAATTGTCGTGAATGCGCCCACCGCACTGATCGCCCACTCGGATCAGACCAAGCTGGGTCAATGCGCCCTCAATCTTCTCTCAAACGCAGCCAAATTCACGCACCAGGGTGAGATCGCTGTTACAATCGAAACCCGCATCCTGGCGGGCATAGATCACCTCGCCATCGTCGTCTCCGACACCGGCATCGGCATGTCGCCGGAACAGGTCGCCCGCCTCTTCCAACCCTTCGTACAAGCCGACCCGACCATCACCCAGCGTTACGGCGGTACTGGCCTTGGCCTCACGATCACCAAGCGCTTGGCGCAGCTCCTTGGCGGCGACGTGAGCGTTGAGAGCGCGCTCGGCGAGGGCAGCGTCTTCACGGTCTGCATCCCAGTGAATGTCGAGGACGCCGCAAGAGCGCGCGGCGCGGCAGCCACCGTCGACGACGTGCAGGGACACGCGGACGCCCCGCTCGTGATCGTGATCGAGGATGAGGCCGACGCCCGGGAACTTGTCGCCCGCACCCTTACCCGCGCCGGCTTTGCGGTTCAGGGCGTCGGCGGCGGCGAGGCCGGCTTGGCGCTTGCACGCGCCAAGGCGCCCGCGCTCATATTGCTGGACATCTTCCTGCCCGACGGATCGGGTTGGCGTGTGCTGCAGAACCTCAA
This sequence comes from uncultured Terricaulis sp., assembly GCA_964423825.1. Lineage (GTDB taxonomy): Bacteria > Pseudomonadota > Alphaproteobacteria > Caulobacterales > Aquidulcibacteraceae > Vitreimonas. The sequence goes on from CAYRHK010000083.1 coordinate 6,493, forward strand.
GCAGGATCCCAAGACTCGAGAAATCCCAGTCATTGTGTTGTCAGTCAACGAAGACCGGGCGCACGCGCTCTCTCTTGGCGCAGCTGAGCACATCGTCAAGCCGGCTGACCGCGACATGCTCGCAGCCACCGTCATGCGCTATGCGCGCAAGCGCCCCATCAGCGCCGAGCCGAGACTTCCAGCCGCGAAGGCGGCAATCCGCTAGCGCTTTGCATGCGCGACAAGCACGCGCGCGACCACCTCGCTGATTCTTTTGCCGGTAGGGATATGCAAAAACTCGTTGGGCCCGTGCGCATTCGAGTGCGGCCCGAGCACGCCTGTGACGACGAACTGCGCGCGCGGAAACTTCTCACCGAGCATGCCCATGAATGGAATGGAACCGCCCTCACCCATCATCGCCGGCGCCTTGCCGAAGCAAGCGTGCGAGGCGTCTTCGAGCGCCGCCAACAGCCACGGCGCAGTCGCCGGTGCATTCCAGCCGGAGCCGGCCTTTTCCGGCTCGTAGAGCACGCGCGCGCCATAAGGCGGATCGCGTTCGAATAGCGTCTTCAGGTCCTCGCTCGCCGTCTTGGCGTCGAACGTCGGCGGCACGCGCAGCGACACCTTAACCTCGGTGAAAGGCCGCAGCACGTTGCCTGCGTCACGCGGCGCCGGCGCCCCGCCAAGACCGGTGATCGACAATGCCGGCCGCCAGGTCCGGTTGAGCACCAATTCAGTCAAATCTTCCGACATCGGCTTCATGCCGGCGACGAACGGAAATTTCGAATACACAGCCGCGCCGAGCGCCTGCGCCGCCACCCGGGCTTGCTCCACGCGCTCATTCGGGATCGGCGCATGAAACGCCTCGATGACGGCGCCAGTTTCCGCGTCTTCGAGCCGCGCCAGCAGCTGGCGGACGATCCGGAAACTTGACGCTACCACCCCCGAGGCGTCGCCCGAATGCACGCCCTCGTCCAACACATCGACCCGCAGCGTTCCCCCGACCATGCCGCGCAATGATGTGGTGACCCACAGCCGCTCATAGTCCCCGCAACCAGAGTCCAGGCACACCACCAGCGACACCTCGCCGATGCGATTAGCCAACGCGTCCACATAAAACGGCAGATCAGGAGAGCCGCTCTCCTCTGATGCCTCGATCACGATCACCGCGCGCTTGTGCGCCAAGCCTTGCGCCCGCAGCGCTAGCAGCGCCGCCAGCGCTCCGAACATGGCATAGCCGTCGTCCGCCCCGCCGCGGCCGTATAGCTTGTCGCCCTCCAAGACCGGCGTCCATGGCCCCTTGCCCTCGGACCATCCGGTCATTTCCGGCTGCTTATCGAGGTGGCCGTAGAGCAGCACCGTCTCATCGTTCGTCGCACCCGGCACATCGATGAAGATGAGCGGTGTCCGCCCCGGCAACCGCTCCACCGACAGCGTTGCTCCCGGCAAATCGGCGATCTTGCGCTGAGCCCAAGCTACAAACAGCGAAACCGCCGCTTCCATATGCCCCAGCCTCGCCCAGTCGGGCTCAAACGACGGCGATTTGTTGGGGATGCGGATGTACTCCACAAGCGTCGGCACGATCTCTTCGCGCCAGATTTGATCCGTGAACTTGTGCAATTCGGCTTGGGCCAGCTCTGGCATCGGGGAGTCTCCTGCTGGCCGCACATTTAAGGCCCTTGGCCTCACGCCGCTACGGGGATTTTGCCGCGCTGACAGCGTCCGCAATTGCATGAGCCTCGCGCCCGCGGCTATGAACGCCCCGACATGTCGCCGTTCCCAGCGCCGAAACTCACCCACCTGCAGCGCCTCGAGGCTGAGAGCATCCACATTATGCGTGAGGTGGTCGCTGAGGCCGAACGCCCGGTAATGCTCTATTCCATCGGCAAGGACAGCGCCGTCATGCTGCATTTGGCGGTAAAGGCCTTCTATCCATCGCCGCCGCCATTTCCGCTGCTGCATGTGGACACGAGGTGGAAGTTCCGCGCCATGTACGAAATGCGTGAGCGCATGGCCGCCGAGCTCGGATTCGAACTCCTCGTGCACCAGAATCCCGAGGGCGCCGCGCGCAACATCAACCCCTTCGACCACGGCTCCACGCTGCACACCCAGATCTGGAAAACCGAGGGCCTGAAACAGGCGTTGGACAAGTACCGCTTCGATGCGGCCTTCGGCGGCGCCCGACGCGACGAGGAGAAGAGTCGCGCCAAAGAACGCATCTTCTCCTTTCGCTCCAACGCCCACCGTTGGGACCCGAAGAACCAGCGCCCGGAACTTTGGCGGCTCTACAATGCCAGAAAACACCGGGGCGAGAGCATCCGGGTATTCCCTCTCTCGAATTGGACCGAACTCGACATTTGGCTCTACATTCATCAAGAGAGCATTCCCATCGTGCCGCTCTATTTCGCCGCGCCGCGCCCCGTCGTCAGCCGCGACGGCGCGATGATCATGGTCGACGATGAGCGCATGCCGCTTCAGCCGGGCGAAAAACCCGAAATACGCAAAGTCCGCTTTAGAACGCTTGGCTGCTACCCGCTGACCGGCGCCATGGACAGCAACGCCGACACGCTCGCGGCGATCATTGAGGAAATGCTGGTCTCCACCACCAGCGAACGTCAGGGCCGCGTCATAGACCACGATCAGGCCGCGAGCATGGAGAAGAAGAAGCAGGAGGGATACTTCTGATGTCCGCTGCTTCCGGCGGTCTCGCCGCCTACTTGGAGGCACAGCAGCGAAAATCGCTGCTGCGTTTTATCACTTGCGGCAGCGTCGACGATGGAAAGTCTACGCTCATCGGCCGCCTATTGTACGATTCAAGGCACCTGTTCGAAGACCAGATCGCAGCGCTCGAAGCCGACTCCAAGCGAGTCGGCACTCAGGGCGAGGCCATAGACTTCGCATTGCTGGTCGACGGCCTCGCGGCGGAGCGTGAGCAGGGCATCACCATCGACGTCGCTTATCGCTACTTCTCGACCGACAAGCGCACCTTTATCGTCGCGGACACGCCAGGCCATGAACAATACACCCGCAACATGGTCACCGGCG
>CAYRHK010000084.1:0-9475 GCA_964423825.1 uncultured Terricaulis sp.
CCTTCCTCGACCGCAATGGCCACGTGATCTTACGAGAGGGCGCCCAGAACGCGCCCCCGGTCGAACTCGAGAGCCTGCCGCCTTATGTCGCTCAGGCCTTCATCGCGATCGAGGATCGCCGTTTCTACAACCACATGGGCGTGGACTTCGGCGGCATGATGCGCGCCGGCGCCGAGAACCTTCGTGCCGGGCAAGTGGTGCAAGGCGGCTCGACGATCACCCAGCAGCTGGCCAAGAACCTCTTCCTCACCAACGAACGCTCATGGCGACGTAAGGCGCAAGAGATTGTATTGGCCTTCTGGCTTGAAGGCCAATTCAGCAAAGACGAAATCCTCGCGCTGTACCTCAGCCGCGTTTACTTCGGCGCCGGCGCCTACGGCATCGAGGCCGCCGCGGAGCGCTATTTCGATCGCCCGGCGCGCGAACTTACCTTGCTGCAATCGGCAATGCTTGCGGGCCTTGTGAAGGCGCCCTCGCGCTTGAACCCCGCGCGCCAGGACATCGACGCCGCGCGCGACCGCGCCGCGGTCGTCCTAAACGAGATGGTCTCGCTCGGCTTCATCAGCGCCACCGAACGCGATGCCACGCTCCAAGAGGAACTCGTCATCAGCCGCCGCAACCCCGCTGGCGTCTTGAGTTATTATCGCGACTGGATCGACCCGCTGCTTAATGACGTGATCGGATTTGAGCGCGACGATTTCATCGTCGAGACCACAATCGACATCATGGCGCAGCGAGCCAGCGCCGAAGCGGTCGAAACAGTGCTCGCGGAACAAGGCGAAGCTAGGCGCGTCAGTCAGGCGGCCGCAGTGGCTGTGGATTCCGAGGGCGGCGTGCGCGTCATGGTGGGCGGGCGCGACTACGACGTCAGCCAATTCAACCGCGCCACTCAGGCCCGCCGTCAGCCGGGTTCGGCGTTCAAATACTTCATCTATCTCGCCGCCATGGAAAACGGCCTGACGCCTTGGACAGTGCGAGAGGACGCGCCCATCACGATCTCCATCCCCGGACAACCGGACTGGTCGCCAGGCAACTACACCGGCGAGTATCATGGAGCCGTGACGCTCACGGGAGCGTTCGCCAACTCCTTCAACATGGTGGCCATTCGCGTGGCTCACGAAGTGGGCGGCGACCGCGTCATCGATGTCGCCCACCGGCTCGGCATTACGGCGCCGCTGCACAATTACCATTCGCTGGCTTTGGGCGCGCAGGAAATGACATTGATTGAAATGGTCGGCGCCTACGGGGCGATGGCCGCTGACGGCTATCGCGTGGAGCCCCACGGCGTCACCCGCATTCGCCGCGCAGTGAGCGGCGAGACGATGTGGAGTTGGAGGCCTCAGCACCGGGAACTGGTCATCGAGGAGCGCCCACGCCGCTACATGGACGAGATGATGCGCGCGGTGGTGGAGCGCGGCACGGGCACGCGCGCACGCATGCCCAACCACGAGATCGGCGGCAAAACCGGCACTGGCAACGACTACCGCGATGCTTGGTTCATCGGGTTCACCCCTGGCATGGTGGCCGGCGTCTGGGTGGGCAACGACAACTTCACCACCACAGCCAGGGTTACCGGCGGCTCGCTCCCCGCCGATATCTGGGCGCGCTTCATGCCGGTGACGCTTCGCAACACCCCGGTTCGCGCGCTCGATATGCCGCGCGAAGAGGATTACGAGGTTGGGCCGCTAGCGCCGGAGTTGTCGGCGATTTCCAGCCTCGGCGGTGCGCCGATCGGGGATGCCCCCAGCGTCGTTGAGCAACCGCCTGATGGCGAGGATCGTTCTCTCGATTTTGGCCCCGAAGGCTAAGCGCCCATCAGGACCCCTGCTTCCAATCTGCGCCGAGCGGACTAAAGTCACGCCGGACGCCGCCCCGGGGCGACGAGGTTTGGGAGGTACTATGATCCGCTTCTTGGCAGCGGCGGCGCTGGCGCTTTGTGCGTTCGCCGCGCCCGCAATGGCTCAGCAACGCGCGCCGCTCGATTGGTTCATCGGCTATGACCAATTCCGCAGCCCCGACATCTCACCGGAGGGTCGTTACATCGCGTTGATCAGGCGCGAAGCCGTAGGCGATGTTCTCGTCGTCTATGACCGACAAACCCGACAACTGCGTCCCATTCAGGTCGCGCGCGCCGACCAGCAGATGGAGATGACCTTCGTCGAGTTCAAATCCGAGACCCGGCTTGTGTTCGGTTTCGTTCAGAAGATTCACGTCGTCCCCGGAAGCGGCAGCATCAACCGCACAAGAAGAGTGGATGACGGGTTTGAGTTCTCCGCGCGCATCTACGCCATCAACGTCGATGGCACCAATCCGGTGTCGCTCTACGACCCGCAAGGCCAAGGCTTCCCTGCCTATCTCAGCGCCGGCATCGTGAGCCTGCTGCCAAACGACGAAGAAAACGTGATGCTGATCGCGCCAGCCGTCGGCGGCGCGCAGTTGCGGCGCGTCAACGTAAACACCGGCGCACACACGGTCGCTGACCGTGGCGGTCTTTACACCTTTGGCTGGGTCGTGGACGTGAACGGCACCCCGGTGTTGCGCCAGGACGCAATTGGCGGCGGCCGCGGTCGCGCCTGGTCGCGTCGCGGCCCCAACGAACGTGACTGGACCGAGATCATTCGCTACCGCGGCGCCGAAGGCGCCAACTCCGGGCCGACGTTCGAAGGCGTTGGCCCTGCCGTTGAGCCGGGCCAAGTCTTCGTGCTGGCGCGCCGCGACGGCGAGGACACAAGCGGTCTCTATATCTACGACGCCGCTACCGGCCGCTACGTCGCCGTCGTCCACACCAACCCGGACTTTGATGTCAGCAACGCCATCCGCGACACTGAAAACAACACGATCCTCGCAGCCTGCTGGTGGGGTCATCGCTGGACATGCCAGCCGAAGGAAGAAACCTTCGCGCGTTACTGGGCGGGCTTGACGCGCGCGCTGGGCGACAACGTCAACGTCCGCCTCCTCGGCCGCGCTGGTGAAAATGGACAACTCTGGCTTCTGAACACCGATGGTCCTCAAGATCTCGGCACATTTTATCTGTACGACACCACGACAAGAGCGCTGACGCCAATTCTCACGGCGCGCTCCAACATCAACGCCGCGTTGCTGCCTCAACAGCGCGTGGTGGAATACACCGCCAGCGACGGCATGCGCTTGTGGGGCTACCTTTGGATCCCGCCGGGCGTCACCAACGCTGCTAACCTGCCGCTTATCGTGGTCCCGCATGGCGGTCCGGAGGGACGCGACGTGTGGGGATTTGATCCCTTCGCCATGACCTTCGCATCGCAAGGCTATGCCGTGTTCCAACCCAACTTCCGAGGTGGCGGCGGCTCCGGGCGCAGTTTCGTGGAGGCTGGGCACGGCCAATGGGGTCAGCGCATGCAGGAAGATGTCGCGGATGTCACGCGGCATCTGATCCAACAAGGCATTGCTGATCCCAATCGCATCTGCATCACCGGCTGGTCTTATGGCGGCTACGTCGCCATGACGGCCTCGTTCATCAACGCCGATTTGTACAAGTGCTCGGTGGCAGGGGCCGGCGTGTCCGACCTCATTTCGATGATGCGCTGGGTACGCTCAGGCTCCCGCGAAGCCGACGTCATCGAAGGCGGCGGCCAAGGCTCGCAGAGCATCTCCTACCAATATTGGTCACAAGCCATAGGCGATCCATCCGACGAGCGCTTGCGCATGTTCTCGGCCGCGCTGAACCCTGAACGGGCGACAGTGCCGCTGCTGCTTATCCACGGTGACGAGGACCAAACCGTGCCGATCGAGCAGAGCGAGATCATGGAGCGCTCCATGCGCCGTGTGGGACGCCCGGTGCGCCTGGTGCGCTTGGTCGACACAGACCACTACTTCCGCGCCGACCAGGAAGACGCTTGGCGCACGACCTTCAACGAAGCGTTGGCGTTCTACGCACAACACATCGGACCTGGCGTCGCGCCCGGCAGCCAATAGAGGAGAAGAGGAAAGTCTCAATCTGCAGGTGCAACTCCCCGCTTCGGCGGGGAGTTTGTTATGGCTCGCCTGGCCGCGCCACCACTATCCGGCGTCGCTCGAGGCGCCGCTGAGCCAGGAGCCGCATGCGCATGCGCCACGCCTCCACTTCCCACGCAAGTTCTTGCGCGGCGAGCACGTTTAACTGCGCCACTGCATGCATGTTCTCGCTCAATCGAGACAAACCCTCGCGCGCCAAACGCATGAAATGCTCGGTAAGGTCGTCGTCCGATACGACGCCAAACCCGACATCTTTTAGAAAGTGCAGCACGTCGCCATGCAGACGGATTTGCGGCTCGGCGAACGAAGAAGCGAAAGCGGTGCTCAACTCAGCGGCCTTGAACCCGACATAGGCATCTATCGCGGCGCGCCCCCCGGGCTTTAGACACTTCAAGAATTGCTGCGCCAAGTGAGGCGGGTAGCTGCAATAGGCGAAGTCATCGATACTCACGAGGGCGTCATAGGCCTGTGCTGCAAACACATGCGCCTCGAGATCAATGCGTGACACGCTCACCCGCCCATCGAGCTTGGCCTTCGCCATCTCGTACTTGAGGGCCTCGACCGTTTCCTCGCGCCACTCGAAAACGTCGATCCTACCGGGATGCGCCTCGGCGTAAGATATGATCGGCCCAGCGTGGCCGGGCCCGAGGAGCGCGAGCGCGCCCTCAGCGTTCAGTTCGAGTGCAGCGAATACGCCGCGCTCATCCTCGGCTTCTCCAGGCCGAATACGGCTTTCGCCCCACATGGCTCCAAGCGCCGCCAAGCGCGGCGGAACTTCAAATGGAGGGGGATCGAAAAGCTCTTCATCCGCGCCGCCAATATCGTTCGCGACGGCGTCGACAGCAGCAAGCGCGGCCGCCTCGTCGAAGGTCTCGCCGTCCCACCAGGCGCGGAAGCGCGCCTTCGCAAGCGCGAGTTTACGCTTGTCAATCAGAGGTTTACGCGCGGCGGCCATACATGGTCAGCATACCCAAGACCGCTTAACGATTTGCTTGGACGACTGGCAACAGTGGGGGCGCCTGCGACGGAAACGGCGCATCGGGATCGCGGATGAAGCTCAAAATGTCAGCCCACACGACTTCAGCCTGCAAGTCGCGCATCAGCATATGGTAACCGTTTTCATAAACCGCTGTGCGCACGTCGGGCGGCAGCTTTCGCGCGGCCGCCTCCGCCGAACGCCGCGGAATGATCTGATCGCGCGCGCCGTACAAGAAGGCCACGTCACCGTGCAGGTCGGCCGAACGATCGGAAGCCGTCTCCATGAGGTTCACCAAACCGTAAATCGCATCGATGCGGGTGGTGAACAGCATGTTGCGGTCGCGCCCGATGCGACGCAGCATTTCGATGTTGTCGGAGGCTTGGATCCGCCGCTGCACATTCCGCGGCGGCGTCACCGCGCGCGACGGAAATGTGTGCGCACCGAGCCAGAGCGTCACCGCGTAGTGGTCCGGCAGCGTCGACCAGCCCCACACGGCAGGCGCCACCAGCACCAAACGATCCACTTCCGGCGCGCCGTCATCACCGAAGGTCGCAATCGCAGTGGCCGCACCCATAGAATCGCCGACCACCGCGATCGTTGCATCGGGATGCATGCGGCGTACGACGGCGACGGCAGTGCGCAAGTCCTCCGTCATCAATTGCTGGCCGCCCCAGACGCCGCGATTGGGCGAGCGCCCGAACCCCCGCGCGTCGTACGCATAAACTGCAACGCCGCGCTCCGCGAACCAAGGCCCGGCCGGAAAGAACGCGTTGCCATAGTCGTTCATGCCATGAAGGCCGACAATCACGGCGCTCGGCTCCTCCCCATTCGCCGGCAGCCAGGACGACAGGCCAAGCTCAGCGCCGTCGAAGCTCACGAAGCGCTCGCGCGCGATATCGAAGTGCGGCCCCTGGTAAGCGTCCGGCGGCGAAGCGGCGCGCTGCACTGTCGGGATGCAGGCCGCAAGCAGTGCTAGTGCAAAGCCAACGAAACCCTGCGCCGCAACTCGGGCAAAAGTTCCACCTCGAACCAGGGATTGCGTTTGAGCCATGCGCTATTCCGCCAAGAGGGATGCGGCAAAGCCATGACCTCGGGAGGATAGTCGCGCCACGCGGCCACCGTTTCCCCCAGGCTCGGCTTCGCCGCAGCTCTGAGATGATAGCGTTGCGCATGGGCGCCGACGAGCAGGGTGAGTCGAATATTTTGCAGCCAGGGCAGCAGTCGCGGTCGCCAGAGTGGCGCGCACTCGGGCCGTGGCGGTAAATCGGCGCCCTTCACCGTGCCAGGATAGCAGAAGCCCATCGCCGCCACCGCGATCCTACTGCGCTCATAGAAGGCGGCGCGGTCGAGCCCCATCCAGGCCCGCAACCGATCGCCGGACGGATCGTCCCACGGCACGCCGCTCTCGTGCACGCGCCGCCCCGGCGCTTGGCCGGCGACGAGGATGCGCGCCTCCGGGTGGACCCACACCACCGGGCGGGGCTCATGCGGCAGCGCCAGCGCGCACACCCGGCAGGCGCGAATGTCGGCCACCACGCGGTCAAGCTCGTCGCTCACCGCGATTGCCTAGCACGCCCACTTCGGCGATGCCTGACGCCAAGGGAGGCCACCATGCGCTGGGTATTGGGGATTGTCGCGTCGCTCGTAGCGCTTGCCCTGATTGGTTGCTCGACGGTGCTGCCCAAAGTGCGGCTCGATCCGGAACTGGCGCCGCCCGCGCCGCCCAACGTGCTCGCCGCCTTCGCCAACGATCCCGGCATCGCCACCACCGCCGATTGGGAGAGCCGCCGCGCGCCGCTGCTACGCCAAGCCTTCGCCGATCACATCTACGGCCCCTACCCGCAGGGCGCCGCGCCAACGCGGCTTCTGTCGCGCGACGCCATCGCCTACGACGCGCTGCCCAATGCCGTGCTCGAACAATGGAGCGTCGGCGTCGGCGACGCGGACCGGCCGCTCCATTTCAACATGATGGTGGTGCTGCCGCGCGACGCGAGCGGACCAGTTCCCATTATCGTCATGCAGAATTTCTGCGGCAACCGCCCCGCCTTCGAGAATGCGCCGCCTGAGATCGCCGCCCCGCTGACACCGGTGTTTTCCGGCTGCGACAGCGCCTGGGCCGAGCCACTGGTGAAGGTGATCTTCGGCAGCCAGATCAACGGCCCGCCGTTCGACGACGTGCTCGCGCGCGGCTATGGCGTGGCGCTTTTCTACGCTGGCGATGTCGTGGGCGACGAGGAGGCAAGCGCGCGCGCTGGCTTGGCGCAGCTCTACGGCGATCAAGCCGAGCACGCCGGCGCCATCGCGGCGTGGGCGTGGCTCTACTCTGAAGCCTACAATGTGCTCGCGGCTGATGCGCGCATAGACGCGGAGCGCGTCGCGATTTGGGGTCATTCGCGCAACGGCAAATCCGCGCTCTACGCCGCCGCCATGGACCCGCGCATCGCCGCCGTGATCGCGCACCAATCTGGACGCGGGGGCGCCGCCCTCAATCGCAGTGCGCGCGGCGAAAGCATCGGCGAAATGATGGAGAGCTATTCCTATTGGTTCCCGCAAAGCTTCGCGCACGCGCCAGACGCCGATGCGATGCTCGACCAGCATCAGCTCATCGCCCTGATCGCGCCGCGTCCGGTGCTGCTCGGCAACGCCGCGCGAGATGCCTGGGCCGATCCGCTCGGCGCGTGGGCGGCGGCGGAAGCGGCCTCGCCGGTTTATGATCTGTATGGTGTCGGCGGGCTCAATCAAGACGACATGCGCCACCCCAACCCCGACGCGCGCATCTGGTACTATACGCGCGGTGGCCTCCACGGCGTGACCAGCGAAGACTGGGAGGTGTTCCTGGATTTTCTGGACGCGAGGATGGGGGGCTGACGCGCTCAGCGAAACAACACCACGCGCGTGCTGAGCCCAAGCTGCGCCCATCGCCGATCGGCGGTGAGGACAGGCAAGCCTCGCGCCAACGCCAAGCCAATGCACAGCCGATCTCCCAGCGACAGCCCCTGCTTGCGCATCACCCATAGCGCCATCGCCTGATCGGCCGTCGCGCGATCCACCGCCGCGATCTCAAGTCTCCAAATCGAGAGCGCTGAAAGCGTCACCGCGGCGGGCACGCCGTACTCTTCGCCGCGCGTCACCGCCTCTACGAGGTTCGCGGCGCCGATGACGCCACCACGGATGAGCCGCTCAGCCTCAACCGCTCCCGGCTCGTCTTTAAGGATGGCTAGAACCGCCGACGCATCAGCCACCAGCATGGCGGCGTCGCTCTTCCAGGAAGCCCTCGACCCAAGGAAGATCGATCTCGAAGGCCCCAAGGCGGCGGCCGAGGTCGGCGAATTCTTCTGAGCTGATTTCGCGACCTTCGCGCGCGGCTTCGAGGCGTGCGCTTGCGATGTGATCTTCCGACATCAAGCGCCCTTCGGGATAAGCCACGCCCTTCCAGAGGCCGATAGCCGAAGCTGGGTTGTCGCCGACGACAAACGCCGTCCGCTCCTCGGCGACGCCAGCGGGAGACGAGACGACCGCGGCAGCCAGAATTTCGCGCACCTCCGCTTCCACCGAGCGGCCATGACTGGCCGCGCGCAGCCGCAAAGCGCGGTGCACGTCTTCGGTAAGGTTGCGGATGGTGAGCGTCGGCATGGAGCTATGGGTATCGCGTGGTAGCAATGCTGTCAATGACAGCGCGATGCGTCAATGTCTCCTCACTGGGGAGAACGGTGTCCCGCTGTCGCCGGCAGCGAAATTGGCCGACAGTCCGAGTTTACGAGTGATAGGAAAGGACATGAACGACAAGGCCAGCCAGGTCGAATTCTCCGGGATACTCGGGCGAAGCACGTCGCAGGATGACGCGATACAGCTGCGGTTCTACCCGCATGCATTTTCAACGGCTCCAGATGGGAAATACGTCCTCGTCGCGACCTTTCACGGCCCCTCCTTTCAGGAATCCGAAGTTGCCCCACTGGTGGGCGAAGAGATGGAGGGCACACTCTTCGATGACCGAGCCGAGATTGTCGCCATTTTTCAGTCGCTGACGCTGACTTTGCGTGCACGGGCGATTGGCGCCGAGTGGTGCTCCTACGACTCAGCGGACTTCGTGCGGCGCGTCGATGAACTCGATGCAGCGTACGAGCGACTCAATTCCGCTTTGACAAAAGTAGTGCAGAAAAACCGAAAAAGCGCTGAGCTTGCGCAGGAGTTGCTGCGGCGAGCGAACATAAAGGCTCAGTCGTCCGCAGAACAAGCGGAGAAGCAGGCCTCCGCTGTGGCGGTCCTAGCGCGCCTAATTCGTCATCTTGAGAATGGCGACTAGGACTTACTGTCGTCCGCTTCGGGCGAGGGCAACTGCCCCCTACCTTGCCCCCTTCATCATCTCCCGCGCGATGATGAGCCGCTGAATCTCACTGGTGCCCTCGTACAAACGAAAGATGCGCACGTCGCGATAGAAGCGCTCGATGCCATAATCAGCCACATAGCCCGCGCCGCCGAAAATCTGCACCGCGCGGTCCGCGACGC
>CAYRHK010000085.1:0-9341 GCA_964423825.1 uncultured Terricaulis sp.
GACCACGATCACGCGCTCGATGCGATGCTTGTGCAAGAGCTTCTTGGCTTCGCTCTCGTTCACGCCATCGCGCACGGTGATGAGGTTCGATTTGGTCATCAGATCGGCGACGCGCTCGCCCATCTCGGCGAAGCGCATGTCGCGGTTGGTGAGAATGCCGACCAGCTTGCCGCTATCGCGGTCGACCACTGGAAAGCCCGAAATCCTGCGCGCCTCCTTGATCGCGACGATTTCGCCGACGGTCTGATCGGGATGGATGGTGATCGGATCGATCACCATGCCGCTCTCGAACTTCTTCACCATCTTGACCTGATCGGCCTGTTCGGCCGGGGTCATGTTGCGGTGAATGACGCCCAAGCCGCCCGCCTGGGCCATGGCGATGGCGAGGCGCGCCTCGGTGACGGTGTCCATGGCGGCGGAAATGAGCGGGATGTTGAGGGTGATGCCGCGAGTGAGCCGGGTGGCGGTGCTCACATCAGCCGGCAGCACGTCCGACGCGCCCGGTTCAAGGAGCACGTCGTCAAAGGTCAGAGCTTCACGGATTTCCATGGACGGCTGGTAGAGATTCTGGGGGAGCTTGGCAAGCGGCCAAGGGCCCGCGGGGGGTCAAGTCAGAGCGCCTCCGCTTCGACTCAGGCCGGCAAGCGCTGCCGAATGGCCGTAAAGGAGCCGATGAGTTCCCGAATAAGATGGTCTGGCGACGGCTTTTGACCCATTTGAGAGGTTGGTGATGTTGGGCTTCTACGGGGACCTAAGTCGTCGGTGTGCATCCAGGATCGCGAATGCCCGCATCAATGTCAGGCGTGGGCTCACCGCCCGGCCGACGAGACGCGACGGATGGGTTCAGCAGGGATTACGGTGATTTCGAAGTGGCTCAGTCTGGCGAAAATTGGTTTGTCGAGGCGCCCGGCGACATTCACCGCATAGAAGCTTGCCTTACCGGTGCGGCGTACGCGCCTCACCGCCACGACACCTATACAATCGGCATCACGTTGAGTGGCATTCAGAGCTTCACGTATCGTGGCGCTGAAAGAGCTTCTTATCCCGGTCAGCTCGTGATCCTGCATCCGGACGAACAACATGACGGCCGCGCCGGCGACGGAGAGGCCTTTCGCTATCGCGCGGCCTACATCTCTCCCGCCGATATCCAAGAAGCGCTGAACGGTCAGGCGTTGCCGTTCGTCGAAGGCGGAGTTTCGAATGATGCCGGCCTGCATCGAGCGGCCGCTGCTCTGTTGGGCGACTACGAGCGCCCGCTATCGCACCTTGAGCGCCAGGACGCGCTCTACGATTTAGCGTTTGCGTTACAGGCGGCGGCCGGCGGCGCCGTCGCCATTAAGCGAGCGAATCGTGAAGCGGCGGCCGGCGCGCGCGATTACATAGAGGTCAATCTCGCGCGGGGATTCTCGCTTGAAGACCTGGAGCGCGCGACGGGCCATTGCCGCTGGCAATTGTCGCGGGATTTTCGCGCCATGTTCGGCACCAGTCCGTACAGGTATCTCACCTTGCGGCGGCTCGACGTTGCGCGGCGCATGATGCGCGACGGCGGCGCGATCGCCCAAATCGCCCACGATTGCGGCTTTGCCGACCAGAGCCATTTCGGGCGTGCGTTCAAGCAGGCCCATGGGTTGACGCCGAAAGCTTGGCTTAGGGGCGTGCGGCGTTCGCACGATCATTCTAGAACGGCCTAAATCGCTGGCGCATTGAAGCGCCATGAAGGCAACATCGCTGTTCTCGCCGGAGCCGGCGAAGGGATGGATTCCCTGGGGCGTGCTGGCGCCGTTTCTCTTGATCTTCTTTGTGGCCGCTCCGGTGCTCTTGACCGATGAACCGTTCATCCAATGGGGATTCTTAGACGATCACGGCAATCCGATCGGCGCGCTCGGCCTCTACGCCTTCTTGCTCATCCCGTTCGCGATCACTGGCGCGTTGGTGCTTGGATGGGTGTTGCTCGTAGAACGCCGGCCGCTCAGCACCATCGGCTTGACGTCGGGCGCCGGGGCGACCTCGTTTGCGCGCGGACTAGGCATTGGCGTCGCGACCATCGGCGCGATCGTCGCGGCGATCTCGACGGCGGGCGGATACCAACCGCGCGGGTTCGCGGGCGCGTTCTTTGCGCCACACGACTTGATCAGCATCGGCATTCTATTTCTGTGTTTTGCGGTTCAGGCCGGTGTTGAGGAGATCATCTTTCGCGGCTGGCTAATGTCCGCGCTTGCACGCAAGTTCAATGTCGCTCTCGCCGTCATCCTGACATGTGCCGTGTTCACCTTCCTGCACTACAGTCGAGGCCAGGAACCGCTCATCACGGCCGGCGTATTTCTGTTCTCATTGTTCGCATGCCTCTGGGCGCTCAAGGCCCGCAACATCTGGGGTGTCATGGGATGGCATATTGGGTGGAATTGGCTGCTCGCGACGGGCTTCGAATTGCCGGTTACCGGATTTGACGCGGGCGTGTCGGCGCTACTGGTCAAGCTTGTGCCGCTCGGGCCAAACATCCTCACCGGCGGTGCACAGGGACCCGAAGCTAGCGTTGTTTGTCTGCTATTCTTCGCTTGCGCGATAGCAACGCTTCTCTGGCGATTGCGGAACACTGCCGACCAAGCGCAGAGCGGCGCGCCTTTGGTTTAGTAATGAGTTCGGGCGCGCCTAATACTGTCGGGCCAAATCTGTGCGATCGGCAGGTATCGGCGAGTTCGCGCCCCCGCACACTGACCATCGTCAACGACTGGCTCGTCCCGATCCGATCACTCCTGGACAACCGCCTTCCGGCCCATCGCCACCACATACACTTCCGAACTTTCCGCGCGGCTCGCGGGCGGTTTGGCGTGAGCGACTTTGGCGAAGCCTTGCTTCAGGCGCGTGAGCAAGCTGGTGTCGAGACCTCCCTGAAACGCTTTGGTCACGAACACGCCGCCGTGCGCAAGGTGCGCCAGCGCGAAATCGGCGGCCGCGTCAGCCAGCGCGCCGGTGCGAATTTGATCAGTCTTGGCGTGACCCGTGGTGTTGGCCGCCATGTCGGAGAGCACGATTTCGGGCGCGCCGCCCAGCGCCTGCATCAGTGCGGCGGGCGCCTCGTCGCTCAGAAAATCCATTTGTAGAAACGTCGCGCCTGCCAGCGGCTCGATCGCCAGGAGGTCGATGCCCACCACTTTGCAGCCCCGCTGCACGCACACCTGCGCCCAGCCGCCGGGGGCTGCGCCCAGATCGATCACGCGCGCGCCACGCTTCAGGAAATGGAACTTCTCATCCAGCTCGATTAGTTTATAGGCCGCACGCGCGCGATAGCCTTCGGCCTTGGCGCGCGCCACGTAAGGATCGTTCAACTGCCGCCTGATCCAGTTGCGCGAGCTTTCGTCGAGCTTTTTGTTCTTTACGTTCGTCGTCATCTGTCGTTCGTCGCCGCCGCTTTTCGGCTTGCCGGTCCAACGACGTTTTGGCGGATCGTCGGTCACGCACCATGCTCCGCCATCAGCCGCAACAGCACGCCCTCGCGCAAGCCGCGATCCGCCACGCGGATGCGCTGCGTCGGCCACACCCGCAGCACCGCATCGAGAATGGCCCCGCCCATCACCACCAGATCGGCGCGATCCTTGCCGATGCAGGCATTGGCGGCGCGCTCGGCGCGTGTTTGCGCAAGCAGGGTCTGGATGGTGGCGCGGCAATCCTCGACGTCGAACCACATGCCATCGATGCGCGAGCGCACATAGCGCGCCAATCCCAAATGCACGCCCGCCAGGCTCGTCACCGTGCCCGACGTGCCGATGATGTGGCCCTGCCCGGACGCAAACGCCTCGCGCAAGTGCTGCGCCTCGCCAATGGCGGCGATCTGCTCGGTTAGGCGCGCTACGATGGCTTCATACCAGTCCGACTTGTCCTGCTCCGGTTCTGGATGCGCCTCTGTGAGCGTTACGACGCCGACCGGCGTCGTTCCCCAGGACAGAATTGGCGCAGCCAAACCACCAGCAAGCACCTTCGCTGGAGAGACCCAAGACATTTCAGTCGAGCCGCCTCCGATGTCGACTATGAGCGCATGCTCAACGCTTGGGTCCAACAAGCTGGCGCAACCGAGAACCGCTAGCCGCGCTTCCTCCTCGGCGCCGATAACCTGAAAGTCGAGCCCGAGATCATCGCGCACGCGATTGAGGAACATCTCGCCGTTAGAGGCGGCGCGGCACGCTTGCGTCGCGACACAGCCGACCGCCGCTGGCTGGCGCGCCTCGATGCGTTCCGCGCATGCCGCGAGCGCCTGATAGGCGCGCGCCATCGCGCGCTCGCTCAGACGTCCAGTTTGCGCCAGCCCCTCGCCGAGGCGCACAATGCGGGAGAAGCCGTCGACGACCTTCATACCGCCGCGCCCATCGGACGCGGCCATCAACAGGCGGCAATTGTTCGTGCCCAGATCGAGCGCCGCGAACAGCGGCGCGCGGGCGCTGGGCCGCCGGCCGCCTTGGGGCGGCTGCGTGCGGCCATCTCCGTTCATCGCGCTTCCAATCTCAGGCGGCCGATCACGCCGCATCAAAGCCATATTGCGACCAATTTAGCCGAACTTGCCGCAAGGAAAACCCTGCTTGTCCAGGGATTTGCCGCATCTGCTCAGTTAACGCGCCCGCTAAGACACACTTTCGTGTCTTGCTGGGGGCGGCTGCTTGCTGGCGCCCAGCTTCACCCCTACCTTACGCCTGCGAGAGGAAAGGAGTTGTTGGAGGAGAAAATGCGCGAAGCGAAATTCTCCATCGGTCAAGTGGTTCGGCACAGGTTGTTCCCGTTCCGGGGCGTTGTGTTCGACGTCGACCCGGAATTCTCGAACACGGAGGAATGGCTCACCGCCATTCCCGAGCCCGTGCGCCCACGCCGCGACCAGCCATTTTACCACCTCTTCGCGGAAAACTCCGACAGCCACTACATCGCCTACGTTTCCGAGCAAAACCTGCAGGCCGACGACAGCGGTGAGCCGGTAGCGCACCCTCAAATCGAAGAGATGTTCGATGAAGATGCGGAGGGCCATTACAAGCTGCGGCCAGAGAGCCTCAACTAGGGTCGTTGGAACGGATAGAAGCCTGCGCCTAGCGGCAGAATGCGCGTGAGTTCATCAAGCGCGCGCTGGGTCTCGCCGACAAGGGTGGGGTCGCCTAAATCGCCCGGCGCGAGTTCTTCACGATAGTGCGTCTTAACCCACGCCTCCAAGCGATCGTCCAAGGCATCGTCCAAGAAAAAACCCCGTGACGCCGCCGCGCGCTCTGGCTCGGTCATACCCACACGCAACCGCAAACACGCCGGCCCACCGCCATTGCGCATGCTCTCGCGCACTTCGACATACTCGACCGCGCCGATCGGCGAGGAATCGTTCGCGACCATCTCGCTTACATAGTTCGCGGTTCGATTGTTCTCACGCACTTCGTGAGGTGCGATCAGCGTCAGTTTCGTGGCGCCCGGCAGGCGAACCAGTTGGGCGTTGAACAGGTACGAAGACACAGCGTCATCGAGCCCGACGCGCGATGTCGGGACCTCAATAAACGCGGGCTCAAACAGCCCCCGCGCCGCCGCGCGCACATCCGCGTAGAGCGCGGCTTTGTCGGCGAACGCCAGTTCGTGATGGAACAGCACACGCTCATGCGCCACGGCGACGACATCATTGTGAAAAGCGCCGGCGTCGATGGCTTCCGGCGCCTGCTGCGCATAGACGGTGCGCTCCGACGCGAGTTGGTGCCGGCGCGCAATAGCGCGGCATGCTTCCAGCGTTTGCCGCGCCGGGAAACCCGCGCGCGCTTCGCTGGCGAGGCGCCCATAGATGAAAAGTTCGACGCCGGCTTCGCCGACAGAGCCGCACAGGCGATTGTGGTTGGCCGCCCCCTCGTCCGATAGCGCATCGTGCGGCGTGAGCGCTGGGTGAACCGCAAAGTGCGCCTCATTTGAAAGCAAGCAGTGCAGCGTTCGCTCCGTCTGCTCGGCTTCAAGCAAGCGATGCAGCATGGTCTGCAAGTTGGCGACCGAGGCATGCAGACGCCCATCGCCACAGTCAGCGCTTGGCGAGATTGTCGCGGCGTTAGCCGCCCACATCGCCGACGACGCCAGCGCCGCCCGCGCTATGGTCGGTTCGCGCGCCCACGCGTCCTCCCAGACTTGGCCGTCGCTTCCTGAAAACCCCAGCGAGCGCAGCCATCTGATGTTCGGCCGATCGTGCGGCGGCAGCACGCCTTGCGTGAGACCGAGCACTCGCAAACGGCGCATTTTGCCCAAGCCCTGCAGCGCCGCGTCGCGCGGACGTGCAACCATGTCGCGATTGCGCGCGCTCGCGAGATTGCCCTCGGAAAGACCGGCGTAATTGTGCGTTGGGCCAACGAGGCCGTCGAAGTTGACTTCAACCGCGCTCATCCCGGGAGCCCGGGTGCGGCGATCGGCGCTGCGGTCTCGGAAAGCTGCGTGGCGACTGGATAGGCCACATAATCGGCCGCGTAGTAAGCGCTTGGCCGCAGCGAACCCGAGAGCCCCGGTCCGCCGAACGGCAGCGCGCTAGATGCGCCCGTCGTGGGACGATTCCAGTTGAGGATACCAGCCCGCACTTCTTGCTTCACGCGCTCCCACAAAGTGGGATCGTTGCTGATCAAACCGCCGGCCAGCCCAAAGCGCGTTGCGTTGGCGATGTCGATGGCGTGATCGAAATCCTGTGCACGATAAACCTGCAGCAGAGGCCCGAACAATTCCTCGTCTTCCGGCATGAGCCCGGTGACATCGACGATGCCTGGACGCACCAGCGCGCCTTCGCGGTGCATCGCCACGAGCGACTTGCCGCCGGCCGCGATCAGGTCCTGTTCAACCGCCACCGCGCGCTCGGCGGCGTGGAGACTGACGAGCGGCCCCAGGAACGGCTCCGGCGTTTGCGTCGCTGGGCCGGCGTTGATTTTCGACGTGAGTTCAACAAGCGCTTCAACGATCGCGTCGCCGTCAGCGCCTTGCGGCACGATCAGTCGCCGCGCGCACGAGCAACGCTGACCGCTGGTCGCGAACGCCGAGTGTACGATGAGGTTGGCCGCGGCGAGCGCGTCCACCGGCGGCCATACGATCAGCGGATTATTGCCGCCAAGCTCCAGCGCCAGCAGCACGTCGGGGCGCCCCGCGAATTTGCGATGGATGAATGCGCCCGTTTTCGCGGAACCAGTGAACAGTACGCCGTTGAGCCCGTGCGCATCGAGGATGGCGGAGCCCGTGTCGCGGCCTCCTTGTACAAGATTTAGAACGCCAACCGGCAGCCCCGCCTCTTCCCAGGCTGCGACCATCATGGCGCCGACGCCGGGCGTCAGCTCACTCGGCTTGAATAGAATACAGTTTCCGGCGAGCAGAGCCGGTACGATGTGGCCGTTTGGCAGGTGCCCCGGAAAGTTGAAGGGTCCAAAAACCGCGAGCACGCCGTGGGGACGATGGGCTAGCGCCGTCGCCCCGAAGGCCGCCTTCTCCTCCTTGTCGCCGGCGCGCTCGGTGAGAGCGCGGATCGAAATTTCGATCTTGCCGACCATGGCGGCGACTTCGCCCTTTGCGTCCCAAAGCGTCTTGCCCATTTCGCGGCTGATCGCGTGCGCAAACTCCTCCGCGCGCGCTTCGACTAATTTCGCGAAGGCGCGTGCAATGGCGACGCGCTCCGCGACCGTGCGCCGCGACCATGCGGGAAACGCCAGGCGCGCGGCCGCCATGGCTTCGGCGACATCGTCTTCGCTGCCGGCCTCGCCGCTCCATACGATCTCGTTGGTCGCGGGATCGTGTGAGGCAAAGCGCGACCCTCGACCGGCGATCCACTTGCCGCCAATGTACAATTCAGTGCGCATCGTCCACCCAAACCAAAACCTCGTCGCCGACGCGGGAGTGCAGCGCCTCCAGCGCCTTTGGCGCCGCATAAGCCACGCCATTGTCGACGCGCGCGTGCACGGAAATGCAGCGGAAACCCGCGGTACCGGGGGTGCACATGAGGGCGCGCTTCGTCAGCCCGTCTTCGCTCGCGGCCAGGCGAACGCGTTTGGCTTCGCGCAGCGTGCGAATCTTGTCGCGTGATACGCTCATGAGCGGGCCGCCGTCGAAAATGTCGACGACGTTGGAGAACTCGAAGCCCTCCCATTCGAGCAAACGCCGTGCGCCCATGCCCTCGGAGTGACACTGCCCGATCACTGAGCGCGCCGTTTCCGGCAGCAGATCGATATAGATCGGATGCTGCGGCATCAGATCTAGAATGAATTGATTGTCGGTGATCGCGGAGAGTTTGTCGGCTTCGGCGAAATCCATGCGGAAGAAATGTCGCCCCACCGCCTCCCAAAATGGCGACGAGCCATCCGCAGAAACGACGCCCCGCAGTTCGGACACCACGTGCTCGTGAAAACGCAACGGATTGGTCGCCATCAGCAGATAGCGGCTCTGCGCCAGCGCGCGCCCGACGCCGCCAGCGCGATGCTCGGGGCGCAGGAACAACGTGCCCACTTCGGAGCAGCCGGTGAAATCGTTCACGCCAATCAGCACGCGCATGTCGAAGCGGCGCTGCACCACAGCCGACGACTGCGCCTGCGTCACAATGCGAAAATTGAAAAAGGGCGGGCTCTCGCCGATTGTCGCCTTGACGCCGCAGCAGCCCACGACCTCTCCGCTGTCGATGCGTTCAAGCGCGATGAGGTAGCGCTCGCTACCGACAGACGATGGCGTTGCCGTGAAGCTCGCCGCCGACAAGGCGAGCTTGGCCGCCATGGCGGCGTCGTCGACCATCAGGCTCGTAAAGCCAGGCCCAGCGATGTCGCGGAGGCGCAGGAACGCGGCGAGGTCGCTCGGCCCCGCGGCTCGCAAGACGTAGGCTGGGTCGCTCATCAGCGGAGATCCGCGATGTTGAAGCGCCCACGCTCGACGCCGGCAAGCAACAGGAACGACAACTTGGCGCGCTCGGCGAACGTCGGGATCAGCGCAAACTCTTGGTCGCTGTGCAAACCGCCGCCGCATGGACCTAACGTGTCGATGTTGGGACAGCCCGCCGCAGCCAAATTGTTACCCTCGCAAACGCCGCCCGAAGGCTGGAACTGCAAATCGAGGCCCAGGACGGCGCCCGCGCTTCTTGTCCAGCTTACGATCACTTTCTGCGTCTCCGTCAGCGGCTTGGGCGGGCGACCGAAACTGCCGTGCAAACTCGCCTCGACGCCGTCACGCACGCGGCTTGCGATGGCGCGAACTTCCGCTTCGGCCCAGGCGGCGCTCTCAAGATTTGGCGCACGCACATTGAAACGCAGGACTGCGCGATCGGGCACGATATTGCTGGGCCCGCCGCCGTCGATGGCGCCGACATTGAGCGTGACGCCTTCGCGCTGACCATTGAG
>CAYRHK010000086.1:0-9312 GCA_964423825.1 uncultured Terricaulis sp.
CATCGACGATCGAAAGCGAAGCGCGGACCTCACGGTCCGCGCTTTTCGCTGTTGTACACAATTATCGGCGCTCGGATGCTGGTGTTTATGGCCCCGGAAAGCCGCTGCGCGCCTTCCGGGGATGGGTGTGTGGACAGCCAAAGCGGCCACACATGCGCCCCCGAAAAATTCTGCACGGCAGCGCATCCGATCGGCGATTGCGCTGCATCAGATAGTCAAGAGCTTACAAACCGAACGAACTCAGGAGCCCCCAATGACCAAACTTCGCAACTTCGCCCTCGCCGCCTTCTTGTTCGCACCGGTCGCCATCGCAGTGTTGTGGCAAGCCGCTCAAATCGTCGCGTAGTCTGCCCGATCCGTGACGAACTTCAGAAGGCGCGGGCCCTCCTCCCTCCCGCGCCTTCAATTTTTTTTTTGACGGCCCACAATCCAGGGCATCAGCGCAAACATGGTCAAAGCAGCGAGAAAGATCATCCCCGCAGGCGTCGTAAAATGCGCGAGGTAGTCGCCGACGGTTTGTCCGCTCGCAAACACGAGCCCCAGTTCAGCGACCTGCTGAAGCACCAGCGCAAACAATCCCATTCCGAGCAATTGCCGAGGCGGCAACGAAATGCGCTGAGTGATCCAACGCGCACTGAAATACATCACCGCGATCAGGAACGGCGTCTCCGCCGCCACGGCCAAGTCCTCGCCAAAGCGCGGCTCCAGCGTGAACCGACGCACCGCGCCAAACACGAACGCGAATGCAAAGACAATCGCGAAGTACAAGCCGCCCGCACGCCACATCATGAACCGTTGCTCCGAATCCGCACTTGCACGCTTCGACTTTCGCCGGTCGCGTCGACGACACTGAGTTCGTAGAAACCCGGCGCACGCGGGCGCCAAATCGCGCGGCCTGACGTTTCCTCCGTCGCAACGCGCACGCCATCGGCGTACCAGGCCAGTGGCGCAGCGCCGCCCCGCGCGGACAACGAGAGCCCGCGCGCATCCGCGCCGTAGTCGAGCACCAAGACTTCCGCATTGGCGGGCGGAAACAGGATCGACAGCGCTTCTCCTCCACCCTGCTCCAAGTGCGCGAGCCCAGGCGCCGGCGCACTCTGTTCAACGATGGCGGTTGGCGCCGGCGCTTCAGGCGCTTCGATCAGATCGAACGCGTCGAACAGCAGCGGCAGCGCTTCGCTTCGGCCCGTCGCGCCCGGGCGCGGGGCGCCGTCAGGACGCCCGACCCACACGCCGATCGCATAGCCGTTGGCGACGCCGAACGCCCAGGCATCGCGAAAGCCGTAAGAGGTGCCGGTCTTGAACGCCACCTGCGGCGCGCCGACCGCGACAACAGCCGGCACGCGTCCGGACGGATGCGGCGAGGTCGCCAGAATGCGCAGCACGCGCTCCGCCGTTTCGGCGCGGACGAAACGGCGCGGCAACGCAAACGCGCCATCGGAGTCAGTGGCGAGCGGGCGTATCCGCCCGCCGTCGCCGAGCGTGGCGTAGAGCTGCGTCATGTCTTCGAGCGTGACGCCAACCCCGCCCAACGCGAGCGCAAGCCCCGGCTCAGCATCGGCGCGGCGCGGCAAACGCACGTCGGCGTTGGCGCGCAGTAGCGCCGCATGAAAACGGCCGGCGCCGATGCGGTCCAACGTCGCCACCGCCGGCAGATTGAGCGAATGCTGCAGCGCTTCTTCCAGCGACACATCGCCATGGAAGCGGCGGTCGAAGTTTTCTGGCAGATAACCGCCGAAGCGGCGCGGCGCGTCGCGCACCAGCGTCTCCGGCGCGGCAATGCCCTCATCGAAAGCGATGGCATACAGGAACGGCTTCAGCGCCGAGCCCGGCGAACGGATCGCGCGGCTCATATCGATATAACCGCCTGCGCGCTCGAAGCCGACGCCGCCGATGCGCGCACGCAGCGAGCGATCTTCCAGGGCAATGGTGACGAGAGCGATCTGAGCATCGCGCTCCAACAGAGCGCCGTGTCGGCGCGTCAGCGCCTCCAGATCGCGCTGCAAGGTCGCGTCGAGCGTCGCGCGCACCACGCCCTCGCCCGGATGTCGCGCCACCAACGCCGCGGCCGCATGCGGCGCCGAGAATGGATAGGGCGCGCGCGTCGGGATCGCGCTCTCCCGACCTTCCTCCGCCCGCCGCTCGTTGATCAGACCGGCGGCGACGAACATTGACAACACGCGATCGCGGGCGGCGCGCGCCGCTTCCGGGCGGCGATCTGGACGCCGCGCTTCCGGCGCTTGCGGCAGCGCGATCAAGAGCGCCATCTCGGCGTCGTCCAACCATTCGGGATCGCGCTGAAAATAAGCGCGGCTCGCCGAACGCACGCCTTCGAGGTTGCCGCCATACGGCGCGCGCGTGAGGTAGGCCGCCAGAATTTCGCGCTTGCTCATCCGCCGCTCGATCTGAATGGCGCGGATGATCTCAATTAGCTTTGACTGAATCGTGCGCGGCCGCGGTTCGAGCAGCCGCGCCAACTGCATGGTGATCGTTGAGCCGCCCTGCGTGACGCGCCCCGTGCGCGCGTAACTCCACGCAGCGCGCGCCAGCGCAATCGGATCGACGCCGGGGTGAAACCAGAAGCGCTTGTCCTCGATGGCGATCAGGCGACGCTGAAATTCCGGATCGATCTCATCTAGCCGCGCTTCAAGCCGCCAGGCGCCGTCCTCTGTGGTGAACGCCATCAACCATTCGCCGTTGCGATCCACGACGACGGGCGACACATCTTGCAAGCGATGCAAGGGCGGCGGAAACGCCAGATCGAGCGCGAACACGCTGAGCATGAATGCGATGAGCGTCCACGCGACGCGCTTGCCCCGCGCGCTGAGGGGCAGCGCCGCGCGCGGCCCCCGCCGCCGCATCATCCCCCGCGCGGCGCGATGGTGATCGCGCCGACGCCGGTGCGCGCCATCACGCCGGGCCGGTACATGTCTTCGACCTGCGCCCCAGGCATCGCGTAACGACCGGGCGACACCGCGCGCGCGATGTAGGCGTAGCGGAAGAAGCCACGCAGATTGTCAGACGCCACGAAGCGATCGTCGCGCGCCTCCGCAACCTGAGCATAGTCGACCGTGCCGATCCACGAGAACGGCCCTGCGCGGCTCGAACCGTCGTAACTGGTGACCCCCTGCACGTCGGCCGGCGACAGCACCGTCTCGATCTCAAGGCCAGCCGGCAGAAGATCAACCAGCACAGTCGGGTAGTTGCGCACGCCTTCAGGCTGACCGGACAGCACCACAACGATGCGATCGCCCTGCCGAACGCCGGCCAAATCGACGCCGCCGCCGGTCATGCTGTAGAACGACTTCGAGAGCGAATAGCCCGCCTGCATCGGCGGCGGCGCCTCGATCGGCGATCCCGAGAGCGCCATGGTGCGCCACACCACGCCGCGTGCGTTGTTGCGGAACGCCAGCCCCTGAACCAAACGCTGCGCGTCGACAATAATGCGCCGTTCGCTCATTTGCTCGCCGTTGAGCGCGACGTTTACGGGACCCGCGCGCTCAAGCAGAGCGTTCGCCGCGAACAGCAATTGCGCCTGCTCCTGCGTCGTCAGTTCGGTCGCTTCCGGCGCATCGCGCTCCAAACGGCGCCGCAGGCGATCCACCAACTCGGTCTCGCCCGCTTCAGCAGCCAGCGCCAACACGCCCGCGACATCGCGCAGCGGGGTTTGGTACCAATCGCCGACATTGCGATAACCAATGGCCTCTTCCGCCATGCGGAACGCGTTGCGTGAGCGCGCCCGATCGCCCATGTGCGCGAGCGCCGCCGCGATCTGCGCCCGCGCCAGCGGCGAAGGCTCGTTGCGCAGGCGCGAGTCATGGAAGTAGCGCAGCTGGCCGATGTCGGCCTCGCCTTCGCGCGCCAGCACGTAAAGTGCGTATGCGGCGGCTCGCGAGCGCATCAACTCGGTCGTGTCGTTCGAGCTCGGCCAACGATAGACTTCAAACTCGTAGCCGACGCTGCCGAAATCGTTGAGCCGTGCGATGCGCCGCAGTGCGCCATAGGCTTGCTGCAACGGCTGCCGCGGCACGGCGTAACCTTGGCGCCGCGCGCGCGACAGGAAATCGGTGACGTAAACGCCAAGCCATGGCGAGGCGTGACGATCGCCAGCGCTCCACAGCCCGAAGGCGCCGTCGGGCGCCTGCCGATCGAGGATCTGCGTCGCAGCCTCCTGCACGCGCCGCGTAATCCGCGGATCGCGGGCGCGGTTCGCCTCCGACGCCAACGTATTGTAGTACAACAGTGGCATCGCCACCGAAGCGAGCTGCTCCGAACACCCGTAGGGGTAACGATAGAGCGAGTCGATCAGCGGCGCGGGATCGATGCCCGCTAAGGCGGAGAACGAGATCAGCGCCTGCGAAGACGGCTGGAAGCGCGACAGCGCATCGCTGGGCGCGCGCCAGGTGGCGCCGGCGGCTTGCGGCTCCGTCGTTGTCACCGTGATCGGCATGAACGGCGCGCGCGACTGGATGTCATAGGTGCGCTCAACCGGCGTGAAGCCCTGCGGCCCTTCCAGACGCAAGGTGATGCGCCCGACGCCAAGCCCGCCACCGGCGATGGGTACAAGCGCCGTTTGTCGCTGTCCGCGATTGACGGTGAAGCGCCGCGGCTGCGAGGCGATGCGCGCCGCATCCGAGCCGCTGATGGTGACCGTGTAAGCGCCATTCGGCCCTTCGACGTTGTCCAGATTGAGCGTGCCCTGCGCCTGGTCACCGGGCGCCAGGAAGCGCGGCAGAATGAGTTCCGCCACCACCGGATCGCGCACCACCACTTGCTCTGCATCAGAACCGAGCGCGCTTTCGCTCCACGCCACCGCCATCAGCCGCAGCGTGCCGTTGAAGTCAGGCACGTCGATTGGGATGGTCGCGCGCCCGCCGCGCACATCGACGATGTCAGAGAAGAGCGACACTGTACGCGTCGGCACCACTGTCAGCCCCTCGCCCCCGAGGCTGTCGCCGCCTTGGCGCGGCGTCGCCGGCGCGCCAAGGTTCGGGTTGAGCAACCGCCCGTAATCGTCGCGCACCATGACGCCGAGCGCGCGGCGTCCGAAGAAGTGCGCGACCGGATCGGGGCTGTCGTACTTGGTGATGTTGAGAATGCCCTCATCCACCAGCGCGATCGCCACCCGCACCCGCTCGCCGCCCGGCGCATTGCGCACCTGCACCGGAACTTCGATGCGCGTGCGCGGACGCACGTTTTGCAGACCCTCGCCCGCGATCACCTCAAGCGTGCGCGAACCCATGTCGACAGGTACGTAGGCCACGCCGATCGCACGGCGCGGCACCGGCAGCGCCGCCGGGTCGCGCGGCGTCATCACTGTCACCAGAATGTACGCGCCCGAGCCCCACTCGCTGGTCACCGGCAAATCGAGCGTCGTCCCGTTCGGACCCACCCGCACCGTGCGCGTTTCGATCACACGATCGGTCGCCACCACGATTTGCGCTTCGCCGGCATAAGGCGGCCTGATCTGCACGCGCGCCCGCGCGCCCGGTCGCACCGGATTTTCCGGCGCCACCACGGTCACCATGTCCGGCGTCGCATCGTCCTCCGCAGGCCCACCCCAACCGACGCCAAAGCGTTGCGAAGCTTCCGTGCCCGCCCCGCGCACGATCAGCCGATACGAGCCTGCGCGCAGCGCCTCGCGCGTGATGCGCAACGGCTCTCCCGCGGGCACGTCGACGGTCGCGCCATCGACCGGCACGTCACGGCCCGTGCGCCGCCAGCGCCACGCGCCGCCGTCAAGATACCAATCGTAGTTCCAGTCTTCGCGCACCAGCTGCCACTGCACGCCGCGCGCGCCGACGCGGGCGCCATCGCCGCTCACGGCGATGACATCAAAGCCCACGTCCTGGCCCAAACCGGCGCGGCCATTGTCGAAGGCGGCCTTCATGCCGAAGTACACATTGCTCAGCCGCACCGGCACGGTGAAACTCTCGCGCACCACGCGCCCGCCGGGATCGGCGACGCTTGCGAGCACGCGCGCGCGCAACGGCAGCGTGGTATCGGGCTCATCGGCGAGCTGCAGCGCCAATTGCGCGGCGCCCTGGCCGTCGGTCACCGTCGCCGGCAGCACGAAGAAGCGCTCGTCGAAGCTTTGGTCGCTGCGCCCAAACGCGTAGCCTTCGAACGCCGGGAAGGGATTTGGATCGACCATCAGGCGTCCTTCGCCTTCTACAGCGAGGCCGGCGCCAGGAGCGCCATACAGGAAGTCGGCCTGCACGTTGATCGGTCGCGACTGGCCGCGCCGCAACACCGCATCGCTAGACTCGATCTGCACCCGCAGCCGTTCGGGCACGAAGTCTTCGACCGAGAAACTTGCGTACCCGGCCACAGCATCTTGACCATCGACAAGAAGCTGAACGCTCCATACGCCGCGCGGCGCCGAGCGGTCGAGGTCAATGTTCTTCGCTACACCGCCCGCAGCTACCGCTTCAGTCATGCGGATGCGGCGCGCTTCGGTGCCGTTCGGACGATAGACGACCAGCGTAGAAGGTCGGTTCGAGATCGCGCGCCCCACCTGATCGCGGATGAGGCCGATCAGGCGCACACGCTCGCCGGGGCGATACACGCCGCGTTCCGTGTAGAGGTAAGCATCGACATCGCCAGGGGTAGCGCGGCCATCGACGCCGCGATCGGAAAGGTCGAGGCCGGCGCGTTGCAGATCGAGCGCTGCGAAGTCGCCGCCCGCGCCGTACGCCATAATGTAGCGCGCCTGCGAAGGACCCTCGCCATTGACCAAGGCTTCATCGAAGCGGGCATGGCCATCTTCATCGGCGCGTACGCGCGCCAACTCTTCGTTGTTCTGCGCGATCAGTGTGAGCGTAACACCACTCATCGGCCGCGCCGTGCGCAACGAACGCACCACCACGTCGACACCGGTGGCGCCTGAGAACGTTTGCAGCGCCATATCGGTGTAAAGAATCCAGCGATAGGCGGAAGCTGCGGAATCGTTCTCAGAGTCGCCGCTTTGGCCGGCGCCCGGCGAGATGTCACGCACCTTCACGACATAGGCGCCCGGCCGCAGTTCGCTAAGCGCAGCGCCCAGCGCAAACACCGTCGTCACCGCGCTGTTGCGGCGACTGGTGTCGACATCCATTTCGCCTTCAAAGACTTGCACGCCAACGTTTTCGGCGGCGCCGTCGAAACCCCAATAATTCCATCCGCCCTCTTCGTTGCGCTCGCCTTCATATATCGAGTGTTGCGACAAGATCCGATCCGGCACGCGCAAAACTTCGACACCGAGGCGCGACACGTTCACCGTTTCGATGGCGATGCCGTCGGCTTCCGAGCGCGGCAGGATGACGCCGTCGCCTGCAAAGCCGACATAAGCCGGGCGGTCGCCAAACGTGAGCGTGAAGGTTTCGTCGACCTCCGTGCGCTCGCCGCTTTGCGATGGAATGCCGGCGCGGAGCGTCACCTGCCGCTCCGGCTCCAGCGGCAAGCCGCTTAAGCACAACAGATTGCCGGAGACGTCGGTCTGAAACGCAATTGCCGGCTCCAGCGCGATGTAGTCGGCGTAGTTGATCGACGCGTCTGTCGACAATTGTTGCGAGAACTCGAAGCACGCGCGCGGGTTCTCGGAATCCATCTCCGCCCGCAGCCGGATGAAGGCCATGCCTTCCACCGCAGCTTCGCCCGCCCGTGGGGCGTTGGCGCCGCGTGCGCGCTCGCCGCCTCCAAATGAACCCAGCTGTGCGAAATCGAATGCAGGCGCGCCAGTCGAAATGCGACCGAGCACGGCGCCGCCCCAAAGTCCAACCAGCAGCGCCGAGGACGCGGCTATCACAGTGATCCGGTTGGCCACCGCCCAGTCCCGCGCCGGCACAATCCAAGACCAGTTCCAAGAACGCGGATCGAAGCGTCCCGCGAGCGCTCGCCAGTCGAAGTTCATCGCGCCGATCTCCCACCGTTCTTAGGCCTTGCCGCCATGCTTGCCCCAGGGTCTTGCGCCCCGCAAGGACCATTAACTGGGGGACAGCCTTGACCTTGCGGAGCCATGTTGATGCGCGCGCGCCGGCGTGTTTCAAGTGCGCTGCAACAAAGATGACGAGGGCGTCGCCATTGAGGCCACGACCCATCGCTCGCGGAGGACTCGAATGAGCGACGGCGCCAAGCCTTTTCCGGCCATGTCGATCGAACAGGCGCACGCCCTGCTGACCCAACCCGGGAGCATGTTCGAACTGGGCGAGGACGTCGTTCGAGGCGTGCGCATGAAGGTCTGGAGGCAGGCGCCGCCGACCTTGCGCGAGATTTTCGCCTTCTCAGCCGTGTTCGGCCCGCGCGACCATCTGGTGTTCGAGGACGAGCGCACGACCGTGGCGGGCTTCCGCGCCGCCGCCGCCAAGCTGGCGCGCCAGTTGATCGCCGACGGTGTGAAGCCAGGCGACCGCGTCGCCATCATCATGCGCAACCTGCCCGAGTGGCCGGTAGCGTTCTGGGCGGCGGTGATGAGCGGCGCCATCGTCACCCCGCTGAACGCTTGGTGGACCGGCCCCGAACTCGAGTACGGCCTGAAGGATTCCGGCGCCTCCATCGCGATCATCGACATTGAGCGCTATGAGCGCGTGCGCGAGCACCTCGACGCCTGCCCCGATCTGCGCAAGGTCTATGTCTCGCGCGTGCGCGAGGAGATCGCCGACCCGCGCGTGGCGCGGCTCGAAAGCGTAATCGGCGCGACCAACGACTGGGCCGCGCTGGGCGACATCGCCGCCCCCGACATCCCCGCGAACCCCGACGATGATGTGGCGATCTTCTACACTTCGGGCACGACCGGAAATCCCAAGGGCGCGGTGCTCTCGCACCGCAACATCATTTCCAACATGTGGAACTCGGCCTCTGCGCAAGCGCGCGCGTTCCTGCGTCGCGGCGAGCAACCGCCAGCGCCCGATCCAACGGTCCAGAAGGCGACGCTCATCGCGGTGCCGTTTTTTCACGCCACAGGCTGTTGCGCGGTGATGCTGCCGTTTCTGCTGGGCGGGCACAAAATCGTCATGCAACGCAGATGGGACGCCGGCCAGGCGCTTGAGATCATCCAACGCGAACGCATCACCCATACGGGCGGCGTGCCGACCATCGCGTGGCAAATCCTCGAACACCCGCGCCTCGACGACTACGACCTCTCCTCACTTGAAAGCATCTCGTACGGCGGCGCGCCGGCCGCGCCCGAATTGGTCCGCCGCATCAAGGAGCGGTTCCCCAAATCCGCGCCCGGCCAAGGCTGGGGCATGACCGAGACCGCCGCCACCGCTGTCTCCAACAATAGCGAGG
Source organism: uncultured Terricaulis sp. (assembly GCA_964423825.1). Taxonomy (GTDB): domain Bacteria; phylum Pseudomonadota; class Alphaproteobacteria; order Caulobacterales; family Aquidulcibacteraceae; genus Vitreimonas. The sequence continues at coordinate 9,268 of CAYRHK010000086.1, forward strand.
ATTATGAGCGCAAGCCCGCGAGCTGCGGCGTGCCGGCCGCGTCCG
>CAYRHK010000087.1:0-9215 GCA_964423825.1 uncultured Terricaulis sp.
GTATACGAAAAAAACGACCGGCTGGGCGGCCATTCCAACACTGTGTCGGTAGCGACCAACCTGGGCCCGACCCCCGTGGACACAGGCTTCATCGTGTTCAACGACTTGACCTATCCAAACCTAGTGGCGTTGTTCGACCACCTCGGCGTGGTCTCGATCGCCTCGGACATGTCCTTCGGCGTGTCGCTCCACGGGGGAAAGACTGAGTACTCGTCCAATGACGCCGCCGCGTTCCTGCGAAGCGGGCGCAATCTTTTGAGCCCCCGATTCTGGTCAATGACCCTCGACCTTCTGCGCTTCTATCGACAAGCGCCAGAAGATCTGCGCGATATCCGGAGGAACCTGATCTCGCTAGGGGAGTATCTTGACCAGCGCGGCTACGGCAAAGCCTTCCAGCGTGACCACCTATTGCCGCAAGCCGCCGCCATCTGGTCGGCTTCGCTGGATGAAATCCATCACTACCCCGCGTGCGCGTTCGTGCGCTTCTTCGAAAACCACGGACTACTGAAGCTGAATGGCCGCCCAAAGTGGCGCACGGTCGTCGGCGGCAGCCGCACCTACGTCGAGAAGCTTACCGCGGCCTATGCGGATCGCATTCGCCTGCGCGCCGGCGCAACTTCAGTGAAGCGCGACGCAAACGGCATACTGGTGCGTGACGTCAGCGGCGAGGAGAGCCGCTACGATGATGTCATCATCGCTGCCCACGCCGACGAAGCGCTCGCCATTCTGGTCGACCCCAGCGCCAAGGAGAGCCGCCTTCTCACCGCATTCCGCTACACCAAGAACCGCGCTGTTCTTCATACCGATCCTACCCTGATGCCGCGCCGGCGCGCCTTGTGGTCAAGTTGGAACTACGTAGGCGACAATCCCGAAGGCGGCTGTGTCGTATCCTACTGGATGAACAAACTGCAGCGCCTCGATTGCCGCGAGCAAATATTCCTCACCCTAAATCCGAAGACCATGCCGCGCGAAAGCTCGATCCTGTATCAAACAGAGTACGAGCACCCGCTGTTCGACGCCGCTGCGATCCGCGCACAGGAACAATTGTGGTCGCTGCAGGGCCAACGCAATACTTGGTTCTGCGGCGCTCATTTCGGCGCCGGCTTCCACGAAGACGGTCTGCAATCGGGCCTCGCGGTCGCTGAACAGCTCACCGGCGCACGCCGTCCCTGGCGGGTCAACGACGAATCCGGGCGCATCCACTTGTCGCCGCCGCAGAGCCCGCTAATGGCGAACGCCGCTTGATTCCCGCCCTCTACCCCGGCGTCGTTCACCACAATCGCCCTGGCAAACACGAGCTGCGCTACCGCATCTTCATGGTCGCGATCGACCTGGATCAGCTGGGAACGCTCAACGACCGCCTTCACCTTCTGAAGCACAATGAGCCAGCACTCATGGCGCTCTACGATCGCGACCACGGCGAGCGCATCGAGGCGCCGCTGCGCCCGCAGATCGTGGCGAAGTTGCACGAGGCCGGCATCGCGAACTCGGACGGGCGCATCGTACTCATCACCATGCCGAGACTCTTCAACTATGTGTTCAATCCGTTGAGCGTCTACTTCTGCTATAGCGTCGACGGCGCTCTCGTTGCGCTCGTGCACGAGGTCGCCAACACCTTCCGCGAGCGTCATTTCTATGTGTTGCCGCCAAAAGGCGCGCCTGACGGAAAAATCATGCAGGCGTGCGACAAGGCATTCTTCGTCTCTCCATTCCTCGAAATGGGGCTGTCGTACGAATTCGAGGTCACCCCCCCAGGCGAACACGTTGTCGTCTCTATGCTGGTGCGGCGGGACCGCGAAATCGCGCTCACCGCCTCGTTCGCCGGCGAACGCCGCAATCTGACCGACGCCAATTTGCTAAAAGCCTGGCTCGCCAACCCGTTGATGACGCTGACGGTCATCGTCGGCATTCACTGGGAAGCGCTGAAGATGTGGGCGAAGGGCGTGCGTTATCTGGGCCGGCGGGGATCGCGGGCCGAGCCAACGCCCCAAGAACGAGCGGCGGCGTGATCACTCACGCCGCCGCCTGATCGCAGTTCTTCAGCAAGCGCTACGCTGGCGCGGACACCGTGGCCACCCATTGCTGCACAAGGCTTTCGGTAACCGAAAGCGGCATCGAGCCATTGGTGAGGATCGCGTCGTGGAAGCCCTTGAAATCGAAGCGATCGCCCAAGCTGGTGCGCGCTGCGTCGCGCATGCGGTTGATCGCCTGGCGCCCGACCATGTAGCCGGTCGCTTGCCCCGGCCAAACGCAATAGCGCTCGATCTCGGTGACGATGTTCGACTCCTGATCGCCTGTCGCTTGCACCATTGAGGCGATCGCCTGTTCGCGCGTCCAGCGCTTGTGATGAATGCCCGTGTCGACCACAAGGCGCGAAGCACGGAAGGCCGCCGATTGCAGATAGCCCAACCGGCCGAACGGATCAGTCGCATACATGCCGATCTCGTCAGCAAGTTGCTCCGCATAAAGGCCCCATCCCTCCGCGTAAGCGTTGAAGCCCAACAGAGCGCTGCGGATGAACGGAATCTCGCCTGCTTCTTGCTGGATCGAGATTTGCCAGTGATGGCCCGGCGTGCCTTCGTGGTAGGTAAGCGTGGGCAACGTGTACTTCGGCCACTCGGTCGCTGGATCTCGCAAATTGATATAATAAGCGCCAGGGCGCGAACCATCCAGCGCGGCGGGTTGATAATAGCCTCCCGGCGCGCCGGCTTCGGTGTATTCGGGAACTCGCTTGATCTCGAGCGCCGCTCGCGCAAGCGTACCGAAATATTCCGGCATGCGCGCGTTGATCGCCGCCATTTGAGCGTTGAGGTCGGCAAGCAAACGTTCGCGTCCTGCGGCGTCGCTGCGGTAGATTTGATCCGGCCTGCGCGACAGCGCGCCCATGCGCTCGGCGATGGAGCCCCGGGTTAGGCCCTGTGCACGCAACCCAGCATCCATTTCGGCATTCAGCGAAGCTACCAGTTCAAGACCCATCTGATGGATTTCGTCTGGCGTCATGTTCGTGGTGGTTTGTTGACGCAGCGACGCTTCGTACATCTCAGCGCCCTGCGGCAACTTCCAAATGCCGGCGTCGCTCGTGGCGCGCGGCAACAGCGCCGTCAGCGCATCGATCTGACGCTGATAAGCTGGCAATATCTCATCGGTCAGAATGCTCTGCGCTCGTTGGGTCAACGCGGTCTTGTCGGCGTCGGCGATATCGGCGACCTCAGCCAGCTTTGCCGCGAACGAGGCCACCAACACGTTCTCCGCCGGTGCTATGCGGGTGAAGTCGCGCAATTGACCAATGGCGCCCACTTCCGAACCGCGCGGTCCCCGCCGCGACAGACAGAACGATGGCGGGATCACGCCGTTGCCGACGTCTGCGTTCAGGACAGCGATCTCTTGGTCGAGCACTGTCTTGTACGCTGAAAGTCGCGCCAGATAGGCGTCGGCGGTCTCGCGGTTCGTGACCTGATGTTGGCTGGCCAGAAAGTCCGGGTAGCCGGTGTAGCCCCCGGTGAGCTGAGTGAGCACATAAGGCGCGGTAGCGCCGCCGCCCGGATCGAAACGGCTAGACTCGAGCTGATTGCTGACTGCTGTCAGCACGACGTCGAGGCTCACTTGGCCTTGCGCGCTCAACGAGTTGCGATCAATGGCTTGAAGGTCCGCGACGGCGCGCTCGGCCAAAGCGATCCCGCGCGCCTTGCCTTCCTTGGAAGAGTCGCTCAGGCGATCCATGTAGCGCCCGCCCGCTTGCTCTTCGCTGACCGCCAGCGCCGTGCACGCCTCTGGCGCCTCGCGCAGGAAATCCGTCGCCAGGCGATCAAGGAGAGCGTTCAGTTCGCCGTCGCCTGCGCCCGCGCCGCGACTGCATCCAGCCGCCACCAATGCCAACCCCGCCGCCGAAGCGCCGAGCAAGCCACGCCGTGTCATTCTCATGTGAGGTCACCCTTGTTGGTAAATAGCGGTAGGTTTCGCCGCTCGTAGACTAGCCTGCGGGGCCTGGGAAGCATCAGCGCTGCGACGAATGGAGTTCAACGGTCGGCAGGCTCGCGACCGGGGACGGGTCGGGTTGGCGCTTTGGCCAGCAGCACCCGCCTCTCGGATCGGGCAGTGCTGGCGTATAAGCGCTTCACCGCTTCCATCAGCACAAGCCCCCCCAGGGGCGGCCATGCCACCTCGCCCACGCGCTCGAATGCATCCGCCGCCTTGGCGAAATCCTCAAAAGGGGGCGCGTAGAGCGCGCGCGCCGAAACTACCGGCTCAAACATGGCGTCCCCAAGAAGCGATGCCAGTTGTGAGCGTGAATAGGGGCGCCCGTGCCCGAATGGGGTTGCGCCGACCTGCGCCCACAGGCTCCAGCGATTGGCCGCGATCACCACCAACCGCCCTTCAGGCGCCATGACCCGCCACAGCTCCCGCAGCATGGCGTGCGGCGCCCGCGCTTCCTCAAGCCCATGCACCACCAGCACTCGATCGAACACCGCATCCATAAACGGCAGCCGCGCCTCATCGGTGAGCACGCTGTGGCGCCGGCCCTCCGCCGGCCAAGCCTCGACACCCTGCTCGGCCGACATGGCAATGACGCAGCGCCGCGCAGTCAAAGCAGCCCAGTCCAAATACGGCGCTGGATAGCCGAGACCCAAGACATCGAGACCCGCCACCTGCGGCCAAAGCGCCCGTAGACGCCGGCTGGCCGCGCGCTGCGCCGCCTCGCCAAGCCGCGATGCGTAAAAACGCTGCAATGCGAAAACGTCGACGCGCATCTCAAAAACCGGCTAAGCTAAAGCATGCTGCAAATCCACCAATTCCCGTGCCTCGACGACAATTACGGTCTCTTGGTTCACGATGCGACCACTGGCGCTACCGCGACCATCGATACCCCCGACGCTAAAGCCATCATGCGCGAGGCGTCGTCCAAGGGATGGCGCATAAGCGACATCTGGAACACGCATTGGCATCCCGACCACGCCGGCGGCAACGTCGCGATCAAAGAGCGTACCGGCGCGCGCGTGAGCGGTCCCGCGGAGGTGGAGCGCATTGGCCACGCGCCGGATCGGATCCTGATCGAAGGCGATACTGTCGCGCTCGGCGCCCATACCGCCCGCGTACTTGACGTTGGCGGTCACACGCTCGGTCACATCGCCTTCATGTTCGATGCCGATCGGGTGGCTTTTGTCGGCGACGCGCTGTTCGCGCTCGGCTGCGGGCGCCTATTCGAAGGCACGCCGCAGCAGATGTGGACGAGCCTGCAAAAGCTGGCGGCGCTTCCCGACGACACCACGCTCTATTGCGCCCACGAATACACCCAATCCAACGCGCGTTTTGCGCTGCATGTTGATCCCGACAATCAAGAGCTACGGGCTCGTTCGGCGGAAATCGACCGCCTTCGCGCCGACGGGAAGCCCACCGTGCCGATGAAGCTCGCGACGGAAAGAGCCACCAACCCATTTCTCCGCGCCCCGTTCCTAGCCGCGGCGGGCGTGAACGCAGGAGCTGCCGATTGGGAGGCATTCGCCTCCATCCGCAAGCAGAAGGACGCCTTTAGGTAGCGACTTATTGCCCAGCGCCCTGCGCCGCACCGCTCAAGACGTTGCGCACGGCTGTCGATGAGGGCCGCCCCGCATAGCCAAGCTGCGGCGTCACTTCAATAATGAGCTGATTGTCGCGCATAACCGCACGCGGCTGCGGGCCAAAGCGAACATACACTTCGTTGATAGTCGTCAGCGGCGCCGCCGCCATCCCTTCCGCCGCGCGCTCGGCGGCGTCAAGCACAACGCCGGAGAACTGTGGCGGCATGTCCGAAGGCACGAAGAACTGCACCGGCTGGCCCGCCGCCCGGCTCGCACGCAACTGCAGGGCCCGGAAGCGTTCGCGCATCTCCGCAAGCGCAACGATTTCTGGCGCCAACGGGGCGACATCCCCCTCTTCCGCCGCCGGCGCCCCCGTCCGCATGGCGCGCGTGTAAACGATGATCCCACCTTGCGGCATCACCCTCAGCTCGATGTCGCCATCCTCTGTGCGATAGATTTCGGCGCCGCCCGAGGCCATCGCCGGCCGCAACACATGCACTTCCGGATCGCCCTCGAACAGGATGAGAGCCGCGCGCCGGTTGCCTGAACGATCAAGTACGAACCGCACCGCGCCATCGGGAGTCGAGTATCGGCGCGCGCCCAGCGAGGCCTGATAAAATCCGGGCATCGGCGCATCCGCGCCAGGGTCGCGCTGCTGCTGGGCGCTCGCCACCGCAGGCGCAGCAAGGGTCAAGGCAGCGGCCAACGCCGCCGCCCCTCGTCCCGCCAGAATCGACCCGCGTTCGCTCATGTGGGGAACACATGGCTCCCCGACCTGGGCGCTTTTTTGACAGTGTTGCAGAGCATCGGCGCCAGTGTTGCGGCGAAGCCTCGGTGCACCCTACGGCAGTTCAGCTGCGCCGGCGTCCGAGCCGTGGTTAAGCGGCGGCAAGGGCCGCGCCCTGGGGGTATCCGGCGGCAGCTCCGGCGGAATGCGCACCACCAGCCGATGTCCCGATTGGGGGCGCGCGTCTGCCCGCGCCAGATCGCCTGCAACGCTCGCCGCAAACGCCAGAGTGCAAAACCCAGCGGCTAGGGCGAATAGACGGAAGGCGCTGGAAATGGCCACAGTCTATCAAGGCTACCTGAGTCGCCCCCGCCCGTCATCGCCGTTCGCGCGGGGGGCTAACAGGTAGGACGCCTAACGCAACGCCTCACGATCGAGATCGAGCTGATCTACCGCGATCCGTTCCGCATCGGGGCGCACACGGCGCAAGCCGTCGAAGAATTGCTGCGCGTCGCCCACCACTACGATGTCCGCACGCGCGGGGTCGAAGTAGCGCGCCGCCGCCGCGCGCGCCTGCTCGGGAGTGACGCGCGAGATGTCGGAGACGTACGTGCCCAAACGCTCTGGCGGCAGCCCGTAGAACGCGAACGCTGAGAGCTGTCCCGCTATCCCCGACGTGGTCTCGACCCCGCGCGTAAACGAACCGATCAGCACCGCCTTGCGCGCGTTAAGTTCAGCGTCTGTCGCGGGCGCGTCGCCGATGCGGTCGATCTCGGCGCGCATCAGTTCGTACACCTGCACCGCAGCATCGTTGCGCGTCTGCGCCGAAGCGATGATCGGCCCCGGCGCCAGGCGCGCTGAAAGGCTCGAGCCGGCGCCGTAAGAAAGGCCTCGGCGAATGCGTATCTCCAGATTGAGCCTAGCCGAGTAACCCCCGCCCAGGACGTTGTTGGCGACCAACAGAGGGAAGTAGTCGGCGTCGTTGCGCGCGATGCCGCGCAAGCCCATCGACACCGCCGCCTGCCCCGTACCCGGCAGATCGACAACGATGGTGCGCGGATTAGGCGCCGAAGCGGTCGCGTCTGGTCGCGGCGGCAAGGCATTCGCGGGCCGCGTCCACGAGCCGAAGTGCCGCTCCGCAAGCGCGAAACCCTCTTCAGCCGACACATCCCCCGCAATCACCAGCACCGCGTTGTCGGGGCGCCAGTAGGCGCTGTGATATCCCGCTGCATCATCGCGGGTAATCGCCGACAGCGTCGTCGCAGAGGCTACATCGCCGTAGGGCGAATCGCCAAAGATCGCCCGCGCCATCACCATCTGCGCGATCGAACCTGGCTCACTCAACGCCACCTGCAAGCCATCGAGGGATTGCTGGCGCGCACGGTCGAGTTCTTCCTGCGCAAATGTCGGGTTGCGCACAACATCAGCGAACACTGTAAACGCCTGACCTGCGCGATCGCTGCGGGTTTGCAGCGACACCGACGAAGAATCCGCGCCCGCCGCGGCGCCAATCTCGGCGCCGAGCGATTCAATCTCGCGCGCGATCTCAGTGGCCGAGCGGCTGGTCGTGCCCTTGGTGAGCAAGTCCGCCGTCAGGCCGGCAAGGCCCGCTCTCCCGTCTGGGTCGGCGGTAGAGCCGGAGGCAACACGCAGATCAGCGCTAATCAGCGGCAGCGCCCGGTTCGACGCCACCAGCACGCGCAAACCATTCGCCAACGTACGCGACGACACGCTCGGGATGCGCGCATCCACCGGCGCGCCTGGCGCCGGCGGCGCTTCCCGCGCACCTTCGACCGCAAGCGTAAACACCGGGATTTCGGACGCAGGGATTGAGAGCGTGCGGGCCTGTATGGTCGGCGATGTGGCGATCGTGTCGCCGCTGGCGCCTTCCTCTTCGTTTAGATAGCGCACGACGACACGGCGTTGATCGTTCAAGATGCGACGCGCCACGCGCTGCACGTCACGTGCGGTCGTGGCCTGGATCGCCGCCAACAACCGGTCAGCGTACGCAGCATCGCCATAACGGATAACCGAGTCCGCCAGTTCGAACGCGCGGCCGAAGGCAGTTTCGCGGCCTTCGATCGTAGCAGTGACGATCTCGTTCTTGGCTTCTTCGAGTTCAGCGCGGCTAACGCGACGGTCACGCACGCGCGCGATCTCAGCTGACAGCGCCGCAACACCCGCTTCCGCAGTCTGCCCTTCAGAGAGAATGGCGAATAGCGAATAGGCGCCGGGGTCCTGCGTCGCTTCGAGATTGGTGAAAATCTCGGCCGCGATCTGCTGCTCATAGACCAGCGACTGATAGAGCCTGGAAGATTCCCCGCGCGAAAGGATGGCGTCGAGGACCATCAACGCCGCCAGATCGGGGTCGGTCGACGCCGGCTGCGGATAGGAGATCATCACCGCCGGCAACGGCACGTTCGGCGCATGAACGGTGTAATCACGCGGCGCCGTGCGCGTCGGTTCGGTCGGGTAATCGCGCGGAATCGGACGATTGGGTCGCGCGATGTCGCCGAAATATTCGTTCACCCATTGATCAAGCTCAGCCGCATTGAAGTTGCCGGCAACGACAAGCACGGCGTTGTCAGGGCGATAATAAGTGGCGTGGAATGCCCGCACGTCCTCGACCGTCGCGGCGTCCAAATCCTCAAGAGAGCCTATGCCGGGGCGCCCATAAGGGTGCACGCTGAAATTCGCCTGCGCCAGGAAAAAGCCGAACAGACGACCATAGGGCGACGCCAGAATGCGCTGGCGCAGCTCTTCCTTCACGACATCTCGCTCGGAATCGAAGGTGGCTTCGTCGATGACAAGCGAACTCATGCGCTCAGCTTCCATCCACAGGATGCGGCGCAGATGGTTGGAGGGAACGACCTGATAGTAGTTGGTGAAATCGTCGTAGGTCGACGCATTGTTGAAGCCGCCGACATCTTCCG
>CAYRHK010000088.1:0-9102 GCA_964423825.1 uncultured Terricaulis sp.
ACGACATACTCTGGCGCAACACCGACGGCACGCTGGCGCTCTGGACCATGAACGGATTTGTTGTACAAAACCAGCAGATCGTCGGCGCCGTCCCGATCGAATGGGGGCTGATCTAGGAGGCTTTGGGTTTGGATCGGAGGCCAGCGATCGCCGGGATCGTGGTGGGTGTAACAGGATTCGAACCTGTGACCCGCTGATTAAGAGTCAGCTGCTCTACCAACTGAGCTATACACCCGCGCCGAAGCGAAGGACCGCAGATAAGGCGATTGAGCCCCGCCGTCCAGCGGCTTTCGGCGCCCTTGACGCTCGCGAGGGCGTGGGCGCAACTGGCGCGTGCGGGAGGGCGACATGAACCAATTCGCGTGGGCTCTGGCTGGCTTCGTGCTCATTCATGCGGGGCTCGCGGCCACGGGGCTGCGGGCTCAGTTGGTGGGGCGCATCGGCGAGGGACCTTACAGGGGCCTGTTTTCGGCCGCATCATTGGGGCTGCTCGTTTGGATGATCATAAGCTATGGCGCCATGCGCGCCGGCCCGCTCAGCGCCATGCTTTGGTCGCCGCCGACTTGGACCGGCCACATTGGCATGGGGTTGGCGTTCGTGGGCGTGAGCTTGGCGATCGCGGGCCTGCTCTCGCCTGGGCCAACGCTGGCCGGCTTCGAGAGTCGTGGCTTGCAGCATGCCGAGCCGGGGCGGGGGGTGTTGCGGATCACCCGCCACCCGTTCCTTTGGGGGGTCGCGCTGTGGGCGTTCGGTCATCTTTTGATAAACGGGGAGCGTTTTGCGGTGATGCTGTTCGGCGCCCTGGGGGTCATGGTGCTCCTTGGCACACGCTCGATCGACAGAAAGGGGGCCGCCAAGGGCGGTGAAAGCTGGGTAAAATTCGCGGCGGCGACCTCCAATGTGCCATTCGCTGCGATTGCGCAGGGGCGCAACAGGCTCGCGCTCGATGAAATTTGGTGGCGCGTTCTGGTCGGCGTCGCGGTCGCGGCGGCGATAGCATGGGCGCATGGGGCGGTGTTCGGCGTGCCGGCGCGCGTGGGATGACGGTTTTAGATCGCGCCCACTTTGACGCGATGACCGGCGGCGATCGCGCGCTCCAACGGGAAGTCATCGGCTTGTTTCGCGATCAGGCGCGGGCGTGGGAGCAAGCGCTTCAAGATGACGCAAAGGCGCGCGATGCTGCGCACATGATCAAGGGATCGGCGCGCGGTTTGGGGCTGTGGGCGCTTGCAGCTGCGTGCGAGGCGAGGGAGGTCACAGTCGGCGCGGAGGCGTGCAACGCTGGCGCTTTGGTCGTTGGCGCACTGCGTGAGGCGCTGTCGGCGCTTTCCGAGTACGAGCGCGGCGAAAGCTGAGCGAGGGAGTTCTTGGAATGGCGGTCGAGGTCTTCACCCAGCGGTTCAGCGTCGATGCCGCCGATATTGACGAACTCGGACACGTCAACAACATCGTGTACCTTCGCTACGCGCAAGACATCGCCACTGCGCATTGGCGCGCGCGCGCCGGCGTCGAAAATGTCAACGCTTATGTCTGGGTGGTGACGCGCCACGAGGCGGATTATCGCGCATCGCTGATGTTGGGCGATGAGGTCGAGGTGCGCACTTGGGTTGGTGACGCGCCGCGCGGCCCGAGTTGGGCGCGTTTCGTCGACGTGTACAAATTTGGCGCGGCCAAGCCGGCGGCGCAGATCAAGTCGGATTGGTGCATGCTCGATGCGCACACGCGTCGGTTAAGGCGCGTGCCCCAGGAAATCGCGCAGCGGTTCATGGTGGGTGATGCTCAGAACTGCGAATAATCCGGCAATCGATCGCGGATTTCCTTGAGCCGGTCGTATGACAGGAACGCCAGCATGCAGAGCTCGCAAACAAATCGCCATCCCACGAATGCGACGGCGCCAACCGTGGGCGCGGCGATGAGTTGCATTAAGCCTTGTCCGATGTTGCCGGCAAAGATCGCGAGGAACGCCATCAGAACGGCAAAGCCGACGAGGGCCACAACAATGGCGGCGCCGACGTAGTATACGATGCGCACCAGTGCCGGCCCCAGAAGGCGATCAAATCCGGCGAAGCGCTGCAGCACTGACAGCATGATATTCCTTCAGATGTTGCGCGCCGAGCGGCTAGAGTGGCGGGCCGCCGTCGGCGATAAAGGTCGCTCCGGAAATGGGCGAATCGTCGGACAACAGCATACCCACGAGACGCGCGATGTCGCGATCCCCCGCATACCTGATCAGGGGCGCCTTCAGCTTGGCGATGGCTTCGAGGGCGGATGTGGTGTCGCCGGTCTCACGCACGTGATCTTGGAACAGCGGCGCGTCGCTGCGCCATAGGCCGTCGCCCTCTGGCGTAATCGCGTTGATGCGGATGCCGCCGCCCCCGGCCTCGGCGGTCAGAGTGGCGAGGAGGCTTAGCAGGCCGTCTTCGCCATCCAGCGGCGCCTGGGGCGCTGTCAGCACGATCGCCCCCCCTTGCGCGTTGGCGCGCATCAAAGTCATAGCGGCGCGGGCGGTCTGGGCGAGTGCGTTCAATTCGCTGGCGTGGCGCCAGTCGACCAAACCGTCGCCGGGCGCTTGAGTGCTTGCGATCGCCCAGTCGAGGCGACCGTATTGGGCTTTGATGAAATCGCAGGCTTGGGCCCAGCGCGCGGGGTCGCCGGCGTCGAGGGCCAGCATCGAAACGCGTTCCGGGGGCGTTCGCAGCGAGTCCGCGGTTGCGGTGAGGCCATCTTCGTCGGCGTCAACCAAGATCATGCCGCCTTGCGCGCGGCGGGTCAGGTTACGCGCACATGTCGCCCCGATGCCGCTCGCGGCGCCGGTGATCAAGGCCACGGGATTGAGCCGAGCAAGCGTCATTGCGGCCCCTTAGGCCACGACCGATGCCGGCTTTCAATATGTCCCGCTGCCGGGCTATACGGCAGGCAATGACACGCTTTGCGCTGCAATTCGGGCAAACTCAGGCGGGCCTTACTTACCTGGAGCGCACCAGCGCTTATGGCGTCTGCGCGCGCGGCGAGGCCAGCATTGCAATCGCCCAGATCGGCAAACGGGCGCCGTTCGAGTTCGATTTGCCGGGGGGCGGGGTCGAGGCGGACGAAGATGAAGCCGCGGCGTTGATGCGGGAGTTCTTGGAAGAAACGGGGCTTACTGTTTGGCCCACGCGCGTGATCGGCCGGGGTGGTCAGTATTGGATCAATCACGGCGAGCCCCGGAATTCATTGTCGACGTTCTACGAAGTGGAATTGTCCGCCGACGATGGCGCGCCAACGGAACCCGATCATCGCTTGGTGTGGATGCCTCCGCACGAGGCGATCACAAGGGTGCGCCATGAGTCGCACGGCTGGGCGATCATGCATTGGCTGCGCAGCCGGCGCGGGGCGGGCTAGTCGTTGTCGCGACGATTGGACCGAAGCGGGTTGAAGTCGCGAATGCGCTCCAACAGCGTAGGATCGCGCAGGTCGACCGGCTCGAAAGGCTCAACGTCGTCGAGGCTTGCCGGCTGAAAACGTGGAAGCGTCGAGATCCGTGGCGGCAGGTGTGGGCCGCCTAAAGCTTCTTCTATCGACGGTGGTTCCACGAGGTTGGCGATTTCACCACCGCCAACTCCGGTTGGCGCCGTGTAGACAGGCGCAGGTTCGGGCTGGAACGCAACTTCGGGGGCGACCGGCGTCTCCATGCGCACCATCAACCCGCCCCCGACGACGAGCGCGCCCATGGCCACAAGCGCCGCCGCGGCTTGCATCGGCGGGGTCTTGGCGATCTCAGCTGCGCGAACGACCGCGCGCACGCGCTCGGTGAACGCGTTCCAGGCGCGTCCTCCGCGTTCGCCCCGCCAGTTTGTAAAATCGATAACGGGCGCTCGCCGTTGAATCTTTGGCGGGTAGGGCGTGGACAGCGCCAACTCGATCAATCGATCCGGCTCGGTGCGCGCCGCCCACTCAGCGAGGTAGGGCTGCGTCTCGGCCTCGGGCGACCAGATGACCACCACGAATCCGTCATTGTCGTGGGCGGTTCCCAGCGCCAGCAGCGCTGCGCGACCGCTCCAATGGGTCACACTGTGTCCTTCGGCGCTGAGCAGTCGCTCAAGCGCTTCCGCCGTTCTGGCGGCCTGCTGAGCGCAGACGATATGGAAGGTTGCCATCGTTATGGTGCCCGGACTCCAAATTTTCCTGTATCACGTCGGGTCCGCGACGCTAGCGGCGCAGGCGAATCACGGTGTGAATAACGCTGCGAAAGTCCTCCATGGTGTATCCGAGGCGCACGCCAACATTACATGGCATCAACGTTGGTTGCTTGTTTCGATGGGGCCAGTACACTTCGGCCAGCGCTGCGAGGGCGCAGGAGGAGGGGAGAGCGATGGAGATCGACACATTGTTGCCGTTCATCGTTCAGGCCGTTGGCGGTGTCATCGGCGGGAACATCTTGGGCGCGGTTACGCGCGGAGGCGGCGGGCTTATTGGCCGCACGCTCATCGGAGCGCTTGCGGGACTTGGCGCCGGCTACGGTGTCGACCAGGCGCCGCAATTGGCGTCGATTGCGCAGAACTGGAGTGGGCTGCTCGAACCGCCTAACGGGGAGCACCTTTCCAACTTGATCACCGGCGCCGCTGGCGGCGGTATCGTTGGGGTCGTTACCGGGCTGTTGATCCGGCCGCGCTAAAGATCCGCCCAGACCTCAGTCAGGAACTGCGCGTCAGACCAGGCCTCTCGTGGCGAGCGTGACTGGCGTGCGATGACGAGACCTTGCGACGGTACGATGTAGAGTCGTTGGCCGCCATCGCCAGCGGCCATGGCGAGATCGCTTGGCGCTGGCGATCGCGCACGCCACAAATCGGTGTCGACGCCAAGCTCGCTGCGCGCTGCGCCGCCGGCAATCCAGAAGCCGAATCCCGCGCGCGGCTCAGCGAATGAACCGCGCACCGCTTCGCGCAAGGTCTGGTCGTCAGCGATCTGCTGCGCGCGCCAAACGCCCTCGCGTCTGATCAGTTCGCCCGCCGCCGCCCAGGCGCGCGCCGATAGCGACACGCCGTCGTCGAAGCGCGCAGCGTTTGAGGACGTGCGCGTCCATCCGATGGGTACGCAGCCGATCGCGGCAAGCGCATAACTTGTCAGGTAGAGCGCCGCATCGCCATCGCGGCCCTCGCCGAGCAATTTGCGTCGCGCAATCTCCTCCATCAGCAGGTAGGGGGCTTCATCGTCGAAGAAGCGCACGCCCGGCGCTTCGCGCGGTTCAAGCGCGAGCGCGGTCGCCAAATCGCGGACGTCATTGCGGGCAAAGGCGATGCCGCTGGCGCCGCTCAGCAAGGCTCGAATGGAAATTGTGCTTTTGACGGGATGGGCGCCCCAATCGCCGAGCGTGAGCGCGACGGGCTCGTCGAGGGTGAGCAGACGCTCCTGCGCCAGCGTGGCGGCCAGCAACCCGGCAAACATGCGGGTTCCGGCGCCAATCGGCCAAAGCTGGTCGTGGCGACCGCCCTGGTAGGCCTCGGCTAACACGATGCCGTGGCGTGCGATGACTAGCGAGACACCGCCGCGCTCGGCGCTCAGGCGAATGGCGCTGGCGAACGCGCGATTGGTCTGCGCGTGCGCCCCGCGGACCGATGTGCTCGCCACGCTGCAGGCGGCGGCCGATAGCAGGGCGCGGCGATTCATGGACATGTCCCCTGGGAGCCATTCTCGCTAAAGCAAACCGCAGCGACAAGTCGCTCGTATCAGCAGTATGCGTTTCCTCATCGCCATCCTTTTCACGGGCTTGCTTGCCGGGTGCGCCGCCAACCCAGTTTATCGCCAAAGCAGCGCGCCTTTGCCTGTCGCCAGCCTCGACCTAGACCGATATTCGGGGCTTTGGCACGAACAAGCGCGTCTACCCAACAGTTTTGAAAACGGCTGCGTGTACGTGACCGCCGAATACGGTCGCCGCGCGGACGGCCTCATTTCCGTGCGCAATAGCTGTCGCGACACGGGTGGACGCCAACGTGTCGCCACTGGGCGCGCACGCGCCGTCGGCGCTGCCGGCGAAGGCAAGCTCGAGGTGAGCTTCTTCGGGCCGTTCTGGGGTGATTATTGGGTGCTGGAGCGCGCTGACGATTATTCGTGGAGCCTGGTGGGCGAGCCAAGCGGGCGTTATTTTTGGCTGCTGGCGCGCGCCGAGCGCATTGGACCGGAAGAGCGCGCCGACTTTGAACGCCGCATCGCGGCGCTGGGGTACGATCCCGGCGATCTGATATGGCGCGAGTAGAGTTCTATTTGGGCGGCGGGGGTGCGTTGGCGCCCAGCCGGGCGCCAATGTCTTCGATCGCCACGTTGACGTTCATCGTGCGGTTCCCGCGCCGAACGGTCAGGCTCACATTCCGCCCCACGCCCAGGCGGTCGAGAGTGTTTGTCAGATCTGCCAGACGGCGCACGGGTTGACCCTCGGCTTCGACAATCACGTCGCCGACGACGCCGCGCTCCGGATTGGTGCCGACGAGGCCGGCGCGGGCGGCGCCAGAGCCGGCCACGGTCTCCCAGATCAGCACGCCCTCGATGCCGAGGCGCGCGGCGATGGCCTGGTCGGCGGCGACAATGCCGATGCCGGCTACAGGGGCGCGTCCGTCGCGGATCAAGAGCGGCACGACGCGGGCGACGGTGTCAATGGGCACCGCAAAGCCAACCCCCGCATAAGCGCCAGAGGGCGAATAAATCGCGGTGGTGACGCCGATCACGCGGCCCGCGCTGTCGAGCAAGGGGCCGCCGGAGTTTCCGGGGTTGATGGCGGCGTCGGTCTGAATCACGTCGGCGATTTCGCGGCCCTCTTGGGTAGGAAGTTGGCGTCCCAGCGCGCTAACGATACCTGCGGTGATGGTGCGGTCGAAGCCGAACGGGTTGCCGATCGCAAACACAGCTTGACCCACTTGCAGATCGGCAGAGGTGCCAACCGCCAAGGGCGGCGCGTCGGGGCGACGCGCCATGCGCAACACGGCGATGTCATACTGAGGCGCGCGTCCGATGACTTCAGCGGGAATATCTTCCCCGCCCGGCATTCGGATGACAATGCGGTCGGCCTGTACGACGTGGTTGTTGGTGACGACGTGGCCTTCATTGTCCCAGATGAAGCCAGTGCCACCGCCGATCTCTACGGTTTCTAAGCCGTTGGCGGCGCCAGCGATAACCAGAACCACCGAGGGCGAAGCTGCTTGAAAAATGGCGATGGTGGCTTGTTCGCTCTCGGCCAAGGTGCCGCGCGCTTGAATCACACGGGGATCTAGTTCACCGGATTTGGTGTCTCCGCGCACGGGCGCCTGGAAGGGTCCGCAGGCCGCAAGCGACAGCGTCAGGGCAGTGGCGATCGCGAGAACAAGCTTCTGCATAAGGACCTCGTCGCCAACAGGTAGCGTGCGCAAGGCCTATGCACAACGCGTGCGAGGCTGGATGTTAGGCAGGGAGGCGCGGTTTCAGCGCCGCATGCGCCAATCGCCAGGCGATCAAGGCGACGATCCCCGCCGATACGTCGATGGTGAGACCGAAAGCCAGGGCGAAGACTGCGTGGTGGGTGGCCATGTGGGCGGCTGGCGCGCGCGCCAGTTCGCCGAGGCGCCAATCCACGGCTTGACGCAGCGCCCAATCGAAGATGGCGCCAACCGCCAACGCCCCAGCGATCGCGGGAACCCAAAATGGCATATGCGGCAGATCGAGCGGCAGGCCGGCGATCATATGCGGGGCGGTGTAGGCGACGAGGCAAACGCCAAACAACGGTGTCAGCCAGGCGTGCGCTTGCATACGCAGGGTCTCGGATTTCGCGACGGGCGCCAGCCTCTTGGCGGTGTCGATGCTCCAGCGGCAGTCGGCATAAACGCGCCAGATGAATACGACGCCGACGGCGCCAGGAAGACCGGCCCAGGCGCCGACGACAAGCGCTGCGAGCGCCGGCGGCATAAGGGCTTTGGCGTCAATGCGGAATGACTGGGCGCGCGCCAATGCGCGCACGCCCAGAAGTGCAAGCGCGCCGAGGGCAAGCGCCGGCGTCAGCAATGCAAGAGCACCTGCGAAAAGCGCCACGCTCAACGCGAGCCACGGTCGCGACGCTTCGGAGCGTGCGTCCAAGATCGATGCGATGGCGCCAACGCGCGCGGCAGCAGAGAAGCTGTTCATGACGTAAGCTCATGCGCCCAACGTCGTGAATTGCGCGTAAATGCAAAGATAACTAAGCGTTTACGCGCAAGTGTCGCGGCAAGACTCTGTTAATTGGGCGCAGGCGTTGGCGCAGGGGCCGCGCGTGCAGCGCGTTCGGCTTCTTGCTGTTCAGCGCGTGCACGCCACTCCGCGTCGCTTGGGTGTGCGAGCGAGCGAAACAGCGCTTCGTACGTCGCGGTGGCGTCGCCGCCAGCATAGGTCCAACAGAAAGCCATCAAGTCGATGCCAGGGCGGCTCGTCAACGCTGCCGTCACCGGGCGCGGACCGCCGCCGAACTCAGCGCGCTGGATGGGCCAAAAGCCGCTGGTGTCCACCGATTGATTGGTCAGGCTGGCGCTTCTGCCAGGAAACATCGGCGTCACTGAATTCGCCGCCGCCGTCCAGGCGTCGCTCGCGATCGCTTCGGTCGCGCGTCTAACGGCGTCCGGCGAGGCGTTCGATGTGTTGGAATTCGGCGTCGCCAGCACGTAGCACTCGTTGTTGGCGCTGCCGGCGAGCACGATGGTTTGCGGGCTGGCGCGGCGCACTTCCATCACCCATCCGCGCGGCGCTTCGAAGCTGACGCGCCCGTTGGGGTCATTCCAAGGTTCGGCCGCAGCGGCTCCCGCCATCAGCGCCATAGCGGCCAAGCCGCCAACAACCGTCTTGCGCACAAGTGAGCGCATTCTGATCCTCCCAAATTCGATCCGCCGCGCCCGACTCTCGACGCTGGCGCGCCGCCGTCAAGAGCCTAAGCTGTTCCAAAGTTCACAAATGGAGGAGCGCGATGAGCCTCAAAGGCAAAACCCTGTTCATCACCGGCGCCAGCCGGGGCATTGGCCTGGCCATAGCGCTCCGCGCCGCCCGCGATGGCGCCAACATTGTGATCGCGGCCAAGACCGCCGAGCCGCACAAGAAGTTGCCGTGCACGATCTATTCTGCCGCCGAGGCGGAGGA
>CAYRHK010000089.1:0-9035 GCA_964423825.1 uncultured Terricaulis sp.
CTTTTGCCGAGGAACACCGGCGCGTTGTCGACATCTTCGGCCATCTGCGACGCCGATTTTTGTACAAACGTGTCGAGATCGGCGCGGGCCTCGGCGCTAACCCAGCGGGCGGCCTGATAGGGCGAGGTCTCGAAAATCACTTCGAGGCCGTATTCCGCCTTCATGCGCTCATCAAGCACATCGAACTGCAGCGCGCCCACGGCGCCGACCACGAGGTCGCCTCCCTGCACCGGCTTGAACACCTGCGTCACGCCCTCTTCGCCGAGCGCCTCCAACGCCTTGCGCAGATGCTTTTGCTTCAAGGGATCGCGTACGCGCACGCGCTTTAGTATTTCCGGCGCGAAGTTCGGTATGCCCGAGAACACCACCTCGCCGCTTTGCGAGAGCGAGTCTCCCACACGAAGCCCGCCATGGCTTGGGATGCCGATCACGTCGCCCGGGAACGCCTCATCCGCGATCTCGCGCTCCTGTGCTAAAAACATCAGCGGATTGTGGACGTTGAAGCCTTTGCCGGCCGCGGTCTTCAACGTCATGCCGCGCTGAAACCGCCCCGAGCAAATGCGGAAGAAGCCGACGCGGTCGCGGTGCTTGGGGTCCATGTTGGCTTGAATCTTGAAGATGAAGCCCGACACTTCGTCGCGGCTCGGCTCGACTTCCGTGGCTGCGCTCTTCACGTGCGCTTTCTGCGCGCCGGGCGCCGGCGCATGCGCGGCGAGCCCCGCCAGCAACTCAAGCACGCCGAAACGGCGCAGCGCCGAGCCGAAATACACCGGCGTCAAATGCCCTTCGCGAAACGAGTCGAGATCGAACTTCGGCAAGCCTTCGCGCGCAAGCTCGGCGGTTTCCTCCAACTCGGCGCGCACGTCGTCGCTGACGCCTAAGAGATAATCGTTGCCGCCGCGCTTTTGCCGCTCGGCGCTGGCGAAGCCCTGCTCGCCGGCTTCCAAGCGGTGATACGGCACGAACTCTTCCGTGGTCAGGTCGAGCATGCCGGCGAAGCGCTGTCCCGACGCCGCCGGCCAGAACATGGGGGCTGTATCCATCGCGAGTTTCTGATGGATTTCATCCAGCAGCGCGAACGGGTCCTGCGCCTCGCGGTCCATCTTGTTGATGAAAGTGGTGATCGGGATGTCGCGCAGACGGCAGACTTCGAAGAGCTTCAAAGTCTGCGGCTCGATGCCTTTGGCAGCATCCAGCACCATCACCGCGGAGTCCGCCGCCGTCAGCGTCCTGTACGTGTCTTCCGAGAAGTCTTCGTGGCCGGGCGTATCGAGAAGGTTGAACACGAGGTCCTGGTGCTCGAAGGTCATCACCGAGGCCGAGACCGAAATGCCGCGCTCGCGCTCGATCTTCATCCAGTCGGACTTGGTGCGCCGCGCGGCCCCGCGCGCCGCCACCACGCCGGCCAAATGGATGGCGCCGCCGGCGAGCAGCAGGCTCTCGGTGAGAGTCGTTTTGCCGGCGTCCGGGTGCGAGATAATTGCGAACGTGCGGCGACGCGCAGCTTCGGTGGCGGGGGTTGGGGGCATGGGTGCGGGCGTTTACGCTGACGCCGAGCCAGAAGCAACCGTTAGCATCTCGCTCAAGCTGGCACGTGCGTTCCTCCGCTTCACGGCGCTCTTTCGGCTTTCAGGCTAAGATACGACTCATACCGAGCCTGTACCCAGGAGCAGAACGACGTGAGCGCATTATTGTATTCCTCGCCTCCATTTACAGGACCGAGCGAACGCGAACCGAAGTCCAAGTCGTCAAAGGAGAACCATCCGTCTTCAGCCATCCACGGGTGTAATCCCCCAGTCAACGAACGATCTTCGCAGTTCAATACCGCACCCAACTCATCGCGCTCGATTTGCACGATTCCCGCTTCCAAGTACTCGCTCACTTCACTCCAATGCGGATCACCGCGCTTGCGACGCTCGTCCAACCAGAAGACGGCAGCATAGATCTCGATAACTTCTTCGTCGGCGGGATTCAGAGATGCACACTCCAGAATGCGACTAATGTGCTCGTTGAGCGCTTCTTCTATGGAGGCGACTTCCACGGACCAGCCTGGTAGCAAGCGTGCGAGGTCTCTCGCAACCTCTGCTGCCGAGTGCACGACGGCAATCGCACGCCGGCAGTCTCGCAACTCGCTCGCTAGTTTTTCGGGAAAGTCGAATACCCACAATCTGTCACTTGCCTTCCACCAACGCGAGGGCTTTTGCGTTGCTTTCCGGGTGTTCCACGATCGCTCCGAGGCCTTTATTGCCCGGTCAGCCAACTCCCTTTCTTTCGCGCGCCAAGCTTGCGTGAACTCCTGTATCGCCTCTCGTCGGGCCTTGAGTTGCCCGTCGAGCTGATCGATCGTCGGCGTCAGCCCACCGAACCAACAATCGATACCACGCAATGCAGCTTCGATCTTTTCAGTTTCCGGATGCACCCTCCATTGCTCCAAATACCCATGCAGTGCGGAACGGTACGCCCGCCAGGGCCGCAAAACATCATCCACTTCTTTTCGGCGCTGAAAGAGAGCATCGTCAGTAACAGTGGCTGGGCCGGATCGTCGGAGCACATCGTCGCAAGATCGCTTTGGGTCTGCATCCGCCGTCAGCAGTTCTTCTATCGCACTCAGGCTATCAGCGACATTGCGAGCGTCCTTGGCAAGGCGCTCCTCGTCGAGTTTCTGATAACGGAATTCCTTGTCTACTCGGCCATGCGCTTCCAGTGCGGCAATAAGTTCTCGCGCTTCAAAGCATTCGGCGGTTCCTGGAAAGGACTCTGCAAAGCGATTCAATCTGTCTATGTCAGTGGCTTTCTTCAGTCGCGACCACAATTCGATCCTCGGAATTGGTCCCGCTTCAACACCGCCATTTGAAGTCTTCGGACGCGCAGATACAGCAGCCACTCTCAATCGTGCCGCCAGGGCGAAAGCATCCGGCGCCTCGTCTAGGTGAACTTCCGCCCACAGGTCAATCGTCCGCGCTAGTGCGCGCAAGGTCTGTGACCAGCCGAAGTGTTGATCCTGCCCCTCGAAGTCGGTCAAATCTTCGTAGCTAGCGTCAATAAACTCTTTCAAATCCGCCGGGCCGACCGGAGCTATGGCTACTGGAACGAGTTTGCGCTGTTCCCGAGCCAGCAAGCATTCGCGGCGACACCATGGGCGCGTCAGCGAATGAGGCGTCCAACATGCTAGCACTGCTTTTGACGCAAGAACCTGGTCTGCAATGACTTGAGGAAAGCTATCGCCGGCGTGGATACCGCCGTCTGTGTCGACAAACAGAGACAAGCCCAACGCTTGGAGCCTGTCCCTCATTGGCACTACACCACCGCTATCCTCGCGGGCGTAGGATAGAAAAACGTCCGCCATTTTTAGCTCCGAGGCGACATTTGGTAGCAAACCAACGCGCACGCGTCACGGGACGTCACGTCCCACGCCCCCTACCCATCCACCGGCTCTTCCAAAAAATGCCGGCCGTGTTTGTCCTCGATCTCCACCACCCAGATGTCGGGGTCGAACTCGGCCTGGCGGCGCACATGCGCATCGACCGCGCGCTCCTCATCGCCCAGCGATCCCGCCGACAAATCCACCCACACGCGCTCGCCCTCTTCGCCGCGCCGCGCTGGCGCGTAGAGACGCGCGCGGCCATCCAAGGTCGCCACCTTGACCAGCACCGCGCCGGCGTCGGAATCGCCCTTGCGCACCACGCCCGCGAAGGCGCCGGCGATCTCGGCGCGGCGGATGAGCGCGCTCGCCCAGAAGTCGGTCTTCAGTTCGGCCATCGCCATTCACTCTAACGCAAGGAGTGGAGTGTTAAAGGGCGGTTGCTTTTCCCATGCGCGCTTTTGCTCTTGCACTCCTGATCGCGGCTGGCTGGCCGCTGTCCGCCGCCGCCCAAGGCGCCCAGGACGCGCGCACGCTTTATGTCGAGCGGCGCGGGCTGATCGAGGCCGACGCGCAGTGCCGCCTGCTCGATCCGGGGCCCCTCGATGCGCTGCGGGTCGGCGCCACGCAGGCGCGCGGGGCGCTGTTGCGCGCCGGATGGTCCACCACACAAGTCGCCGAGCTGGAAAGCGCCGTCGTTTCATCCGCGCGGGCGCGCGCGTGCAACGACGAACGCACCTTGACCTCTGCGCGCAATGCGCGCGCCTCCTTCGCGACCTGGGCCAACGCCGGGCGGATGACCTTCACCGGCTGGCGGCGCGACTGGCTCGCTCTGCGGACAGCCGATGCCGATGGCTGGCGTCTGCGTCAAGAGATCGACGCGCCGCGCGTCGCGGTGTTTGGCGTGCGCGAACGCGGCGGACCGCAGCGGCTGACGCTTGTTGTACCGTTCGCCAACGGCACGCGCGAACCGCGCGTCGCCACGCTCATTATGCGCGCGCCTACCGCTCAACTTGTCGAGGTGAGCCTCAACGCGCGCATCGCCAACGGCCTGGAAGCCGGCGCGCCGCCGGAGGCGCGCTCGATATCGGTGCGTGGTGCGCGGACGGTCGAGCGCGGCTCAGGAGGACGACGTCTCGCCGTGTTCACATTCCAAGATGCGGCGTTCGCCACACTTACGGCGCTGGACCCGCGAGAGAGCGTCGTCATCGAACTGGACGGCGCGCGTTTGCTCGTCGAGGTCGGCGATATCGCCGCAGCACGCGCGTTTCTCACAATCCGGCGCTAAGCACCGGCAGGCGAATACGCACCAGCGCTCCGCCGCCTGGCGCTTCAAGAAAACTTACGTCGCCGCCGTGCTGTTGCGCCAGCGCGCGCACCAGCGCGAGGCCAAGGCCCGTGCCCGGCTCTCGCACTGAGCCGCGCTCGTAGGGCCGCCCCAGCGATTGCGCGTTCGCGAAGCCGGGGCCGTTGTCGATTGTCTCAAGCAAGAGCGCGCCCTGCTCCGCGCGCGCATGCATGAACACTTCCCCGCCCTCGGGCGTGAACTTTAGTGCATTCGCAAGCGTGTTCGTGAGCATGCGCCGTAGCGCATCGCGATCAGCGTGGACGTGGATGAGCGCTTCAGGGGTCGTCATCGCGAGCGTTATACTAGCCTTCGCAGCGGCTTCAGCGGAGAGTCGCACAACTTCAGCGACGACATCGCGCACATCGAACGTACTCATGTTGAGAGGACGTCGGCCTGCGTCGATACTCGATAGATCCAGGATATCGGTGACCATCCCGAGAAGTTGGCCGCCGCTATGTCTGATCAGCGACGCGTACTCCACGTACCGCTCGGCGATCTCGGCGCCGAACATGCGCCGCTCGATCATCTCCGCGAACCCCATGATGTGAGTGAGCGGCGTGCGCAATTCGTGCGCCGCCTCCGCAATGCGCCAACGGTCGGCGGCGTCGCGAGGCGGGGCCGATCGGGCCATGAGCCATGCGGCCAGCGAAAGGGCGACCAAGGCCAACGCCGCCGGGAAGACCCCGAGGTTGGCCTCTGGTTCGTCGGCGCCCAGGACGCCCGCAGCGCAATAGCTGACGACGGCGAGGCCACCTACCCAGCCGAGCCATGGCCGCGCCAACGTTAACGCCAAGGCCGGGGCGATGAGCAAAGTCGACGCTAGGGGCGACGCAAATCCGCCGCTTCCCGCCACCAGCCCTGTTGCGGAAAGACCCCACGCAGCAAGGCAGCCGGCTAGAGCCCGCCGACTGCGAAGGCGAGGGGTCAGCAGGAACCCCGCCAAGGCCGGGGCGGCGGCCAGCGCCCCCGCCCATCCCAGGGGCTCGCGCTCCGCCCCCGTCGCTAGCCCCAAAAAAACCGCCGTCGCCGTCCCTATGAGCCATGCCCAACTGGCCTGGATCAGCATCCGACTGCCTGGCGCTGCATTTGCAGGCTGCGTTACTGCCGTTTGTGTTGACACTGGAACGTCGCCAGAGACTAAAAGCGTTCTTAACGCGCTGGGGGGCAGGATGCCCGCTCCGACTCGCCATCGGAAGCGGACTCGCCATTGAGGGATTAGGAGAAGTCGATGCGCAGCCTTGCGGTTTGGACCACCACAGCCGCCGTAGCCCTGATGGGCGTGGCCCAGGCTCAAACGCCCACCGCCGCTCCCGACGCAGCTGGCGGGTCCGGCGATTTCCGCGCCGCCGTCACCGGCTACGCCGCCTACCACAACGACGTCTCTGATCTGCGCACCAACACCCCCAGGGACTCCCGCTCCCTAGAAAGCGCGCTGGACCGGGTCGCCCGGCACAACCGCGATACCATGACCCGTGGCTGGGTCGCCTATGGCGCGCAGATCGCGGCGCAGTCCCCGGCTTTCGTCGAAGGCGTCCGCAACGCCGCGGCTTTCTATGGCCGCGACGCCGTCATCTGGGCCGTTACCGTCGATCCCTCCTATGCGCGCGGCCTGCGCGGGGGCGACGATGCGACTCGCTTGCTCGTGGAGTCGGCGCGGGCCGATTCCGCGCGCATCATCGCGGTTGCGGACCGCTATCAAGAACTTGCCTATTCGCTCCAACGGCAGGGCTGGGCCAATGCCGTGGCGCCCCAGCAAGGCGCGCGTGTGCAGCGCATCCGCAACCTCGGCGCGCCGGGGGGCTACACACCTACCGTTCCTGACACTGTCTCTCCTCGTCTCACGGTGGCGCCGCTGAGCCTCAATCCCGGGGCCGATGCGACAGCCTATGGCGGTCGCCGCTTCTGGGACGCCGTGCGCGGGGGGCCTGATGTCGTAGAGGTCGCGTCCGCGCCAGTGACCTACCAGTGGCGTGTGAACGCCACACGTGGCAGCGCGCTCGACCGGATGGCTGCCGTCGCAGCTCTGCAAGCGCTCGATGCAGCGGAGAGCCACCAGAGCGCGGTTTTGACCCTGATCAACGATCAGCGCTCTCGCGATTGCTTCGAAATGGCGCAATTGCAGCTCTACCAGTGCATGTCCGCGGCGCGCTTCCGCTATGAAAACGCCTTCTGCCTCGGCCAGCACGGCCTTCGCGACGTGGGCGCCTGCATTGGGGCGGTGGCGGAGCCGGCGAACGCCGCGATGTCGCCGATCCCCTCCACGACAGGCAGAAGCGGGCGCGACTAAGCTGGCGCGGCTTGCGCGCCCGGACTTGCGGGCTCATGTGATCGGCGATGGCCAGCGTCGACGCCGCGATTGAGGACCTAACGAGCGAGTTTGCGCTGCTTCCAGACTGGGAGGAGCGCATAGCTTATGTGATCGAGCTCGCGCGCGCGCTGGCGCCGCTGGCGCCGGAAGAACGTACTGACGAGGCAAGGGTTCCTGGCTGCGTCAGCCGGGTGTGGCTTGTCCGCGACCGGAAGCCCGATGCGCCCGATTTGCTGTTCTTTCGCGGAGATTCTGACGCCCACCTTGTGCGCGGCGAGATCGCGATGTTGCTGCGAATCTTCTCGGGGCGACGAGCGGACGAAATTCTCGCGCTCGATCCGAGGGCGGTGTTCGATCGCCTGGGACTCAAGGACGCGCTAACGTCGCAGCGTTCGAACGGCCTGTTCGCGATGATGCGACGCATCCAAGAGCATGCGCGTGCGGCGTCAGTCTAGGCGCTACGCGCCGCCAACTGAGCCAGCGCCAATTTAAGCGCCAGCTTGCCGGAGCGGGCCGGCCAACCAAGCGCGCGCTCGAGCGCTTCGAACCCCGCCTCCTGCAAGCAGACGATTTCAACGGCGCGCCTCAGAGGCGCAGCCAACGCGGCCATTGCGTCTGCGGCGCGGGCGCGCGCCTCGCAGCAGCGGATCATCGCGCTTTCAGTGGCGTTGCCGGGTCCGCGCGAGGCGCCGCTTTGCGGGGGCGCTGCCCAATCGGAGCCCCGAACCATGCCGATTTCTCCGGCAAGCCAATCCGCGCGAAGCCGTTCCGCGGCTACCAACTCAACGCGGGTGAACCACTGGTTGCCGGCGCTGTCGCGCAGCGCCGCAAGCCGTTTCAAAGCCGCATTGGGATCGTGTCCCCTGAGGCTCGTGATTGCGCCAGCGGCGTCAATGGCGGAGCGCGCCACTATCGGGCGATGTTGTGCGCCGTAGGACTCGCCGGGGGCTGCGGATTCGCGGGTCAGTCTCGACATGCCTGCAGGCGCCAGCAGATATGTGACGCCGTCTGTTCCCGCCATGATCGCGCCATCCGACACCAGCGCTTGCACAAGCTGCCGCGACACCCGCGCCAGGGGTCGACGCCTGCGGTCGCCACGCGGGAAGAGGCCAAACTCGCCGCCCTGCCCAAGCGGCGCAAGAACCGAACCCTTGGCCAGACGCTGCAGCACGCGACGGCCGTCTGCACTCATGTTGTCGCCGCCGCGGTGGGCTGTGGGACGGCGCGCAGCATCGCCTCTAGCGCGTCGATCCAATCGTCGAACTCATGATCCTCACGTCTGTCTTCGACGGCGTGGCAGGCGTGCGCCACCGTGGAGCGGTCTCTCTCGAAGGCTATCGCCACCCGCGCGAGGCTGAGTTCGAACGCGACATGGCAAAGATACATCGCGACCTGTCGCGCGAAGGCGGCGTCTGCGCTGCCGCGACCAGCCTCGAGTATCTCGGCGGGGACCACACCCAACGCGTATCCGGCGACTCCCGCCGCCAGCTGGGCCAAAGCCTCATCCTTGCCTCGGCGCTCACCCAACCTCATGATTCCAACTCCTCCTCCAGAGCAGGACCGAACGGTCTTCTACTGGGTCAGGAGGATAAGTGGCCCTGTGGGCTGTTGGATAGATTTTTTCCTAATTATGCACTTGACACAACAGACCCCATCCCCTAGATTGGGGGCATGGAACACGCCGACCTCACCAATCCGATCTTCACCGATGAGGACGCCGCATGGGCGCACTATGAAGCGACGGTCTGGCCGGATGGCCCGATCTGCGCGAAGTGCGGCTCTGTGAATAACGCAACCCGGCTGCAAAACAAAACCACACGCCGGACTCGCAAGATGAAAGACGGGACCGCCAAAGAAGTGGAATGGACCCGTCGCGGCGTTCACCGCTGCAAGGACAAGGCTTGCGGCGCCCAATTCACGGCCACGGTCGGCACCGTGTTCGAGGACAGCCATATCCCGATGCACACGTGGTTGTTCGCGACGCACCTCATGTGCGCCAGCAAGAAGGGCATGTCGGC
>CAYRHK010000090.1:0-8969 GCA_964423825.1 uncultured Terricaulis sp.
ACGAGAACGCTAATTTGGGGTTCGATCGTGAGCGTGGCGGGCGTGCACGGCTTGGGTTCCACACCAACCAACCGCGTACGGTCGGCGTGACTGTCCGGCGCGAGTTCTAGAGGATCGAGCGAGCGGGTCGTGCAATTCGCACGCCCCGCTCGTTAGACCGACACCGCCAAGAGAAAGGCCGTGGAGCGGACTGCTCCACGGCCCTTTTTTGCCCCCTGACGGGTGTGCTTACGGCGCTGGCGCGGGCGCCGGTTCCGGCGCAGGCGTCGCTGTCGCTTCCGGCGCAGGAGGCGTGGCCGCCGCGTCGGCGGGCGGCGCGACGGCAGCCGCTTCAACCGGCGCCTGGATGCGCGTCAGAGCGGCGATGTCCACGCCTTCCGGCACTGCGTAGAAAATCTCGCGATTGCGCGAGCCGCCGGCTTGGGTGGCGTCATCATTGTAGACTTCGTACGTTGTCCAGTCGTCGTCCGTGGTGCTCGGGTCGTCGAGGTGCGCGGCAGCGAGCAAGGCGTCCATCGGATTGTACACTTGGTCGAGCACGTCATCTTCCGTACCCGTGTACGTCACCCGCAGCGCGGAGCCGCCCGGCGTTTGCCCCGTGCGGCCGACAAGCAACGCCCGCGGCTGGCGGCCGGTGTACGGATAGCCGACCTGGTAGCAATACTGGTTCGCGACAACGCGCGGCTCCACCGCCATCAGCGGGCCGGCTTGTTGCAGGTTTGCGCGACGCATCACCGCCGGGATCACATCAACCGCCTGCGTGATGATCGCCACGATCGACTCCGCGTCGCTTTCCGAGCAGTTCTCGACATAGAAGAACGGCCGCGCTTCGACTTGCACGACGCTGTATTGAAGGCCTTGGAAGCTCGCGGTGGGGAGCGCTTCAAGGTCGGCGGTTACGCTGGTCGCGGCCGCCTCAACCAAAGGGGCCACGGCGCCGCCGGTCAAACCTTGCAGGCGATCAATCGGGTTGGAACCGAGATCCTGTTCAATGCGCACGACGACCTGGGCGCCTTCGCCTTCGGGCGTGACTTCGTAGATGACGCGACCGGTGCCGCCGTCAGCAAAGGTCACGGGCCCGGTGATCGTGTCGCCCTCGACCGACGCCGCTTCCGCGAGCGTCACCCCTTCGGCGATTTGGGTGCCGACTGGCGTCGACGCGAGGCGCGCCAGCACGGTCGGCGCCGGGCGCTCGATGGTCAGCGTTTCCGAGCGGCTCGCGCTGCTCGGCAACAGGAAAAAGGCCGCGCCGGCTAGAACAGCGGCGATGACCACGACAATCAGAAGTATGCGTCCCACACCGGCCATAAGGCGCCTCCGTTGAGCTTCTGCCCTCGAACGCGCGCTTCGTAGCAGGTAAGGGGCGCCGGCCAAACCCCAAAATCGGGCGCCTCGGCAGCACGAACGCAGAACGCCAGCCTACCGCGACGCCGCGGCGCAGCCTAGGATCGCCCAAGCTGAGGAATTTGTCCCCATGAACGACACCGTCACCTACGGCGGCTATTTGCGCCTCGAAGCGCTGCTTGCCTGCCAAGAACCGCGCACCGGCGAACATGACGAAATGCTGTTCGTGATCCTGCACCAGACCATGGAACTCTGGATGAAGCAGGCGCTGCACGAAATTGCCGCCGCTCAGGCGACGATCCAAGCTGGGGCGCTTTCACCCGCTTACAAACACCTCGCGCGCGTCTCGCGCATCCAGGCTGTGATGACGCAGGCGTGGGATATCTTGGCGACGATGACGCCCGCGGACTATCTGGAGTTCCGCGCCGCGCTTGGCACAAGCTCGGGGTTTCAGTCCGCGCAGTTTCGAGCGCTCGAATATCACCTCGGCCTCAAGGACCCTGCTTTCCTGCGCTATCACAACGAGGGCAGCGCCGAGCGCTGCATGCTCGAGGCCGCCCTCGTCGCCCCTTCACTCTACGACGATGTGTTGGCCCGGTTAGCCAGCACTGGGTTTGCGATACCGCGTGATGTGTACAAGCGCGCCCATGGTGCGCCGTATCAAGCAAACGAGGCCGTGGAGGCAGCGTGGCTTGGGGTTTACCGCGACACCAAGAAGAACTGGGAATTGTATCAACTTGCGGAAAAGCTGGTGGACCTCGACGATGCCCTGCTGGCGTGGCGCTACAAGCACGTGTTGACCGTGGAGCGCATCATTGGCGGCAAGCCCGGCACCGGCGGCACCGCGGGCGTATCGTATCTGCAATCCACGCTGAGCCGGCGCGCATTTCCTGAACTCTGGTCGGTGCGGACCAAGCTATGAAATCGTACAAGCATCTCTTCTCGCGCGCGCTCGCGGCCGCTCCAGGCCGCCTGCACTTCGCCGCGCACTCGCACCATTTGTGGCCAGACGCTTCCTATGAGGGCCACATGCAGGCGTGGGAAGACGCTGCGCGCCTCGCCGACCGCAAGTGGGAAACGATCTTCGGCGAGGTCATGCCGTCGGCGCAGGCCAACATCGCGCGCGAACTCGGACTGCCCGAGCCGCGTTCGATCGCTTTCGCACCGAACACGCACGAATTGCTGGTGCGCCTGTTCTCCGCCAAGGGTGGGCGCGCACCGCTCGACGTGCTGACCAGCGACGGCGAATTCCATTCATTCCGTCGCCAAAGCCTGCGTTGGCAGGAAGACGGGCGCATTCGCCGGCGTATCGTGCCGTGCGCGCCGTTCGAGACCTTCACCGAGCGCTTCCTTGACGCTGCGCGCGAACAAACGCCCGACATCGCGTTCGTTTCGCATGTGATGTTCAAGAGCGGCTTGCGCTTCGATGGCGTGGAGACTCTCGCGCAACTGGCGCGTCCGGACGGGCCATGGGTTGCGCTCGACACCTATCATTCGTTCATGGCCATGCCGTGCGATTTCAGCGCCGTCGCCGACCGCCTGTTCCTGCTTGGCGGCGGCTACAAGTACGCGATGAGCGGCGAAGGGGCGGGCTGGATCCACGCGCCGCCTGGCTATGCGCCGCGTCCCGCCAATACCGGTTGGTTCGCCGACTTCGGCGCCATCGAGGCGAAGCAAGGCGAGGTCGCCTATTCCCCGCACGGCGACCGCTTCCTCGGCGCAACCTTTGACGCCACCGGCCTCTATCGCTTCAACGCCGTGCGTTCGATGCTGGCGCGCGAGGGACTCACTACGGCTGCAGTCAACGCACATTGCGACGCGCTGCGCGAAGTCATGCTGTCGGCGATCAAGAATGGCCGCGCTGGGCGCTTGGGTGAGGCGGAAGTGCTGGCGCCGAACGCGGACGGCCCGCAGCCGCGCTTCCTGGCGTTGCGCCACCCGGAGGCGACGACGTGGAAGTCGAAGCTCTTCGATCATGATGTCATCACCGACGCGCGCGACGACGTGCTGCGCATCGGCTTCGGCCTCTACCAGGATGAAGCGGACGTGGCGGCGTTCTGCGAAATGGCAGCTCGCGCGCTCGGCTAATTCACCACGCGCCCAGCGCCACCAATTCGCGCCGCAGATGTTCAGGCAGGTCGGCGCCGCCCGCAGCCTCGCTCAGGTCAACCGGCGCATCCTTCGGCTCAAGATAACGCCAGCCCTGAAAGGCGCGGCGCGGCTGCGGGTTGGTGCGCACGAGTTTGGGATCGAGATAGAGCCCGCAGCGTTGGCCGTGATCGTCGGTAACGTCATCGACGGCGACAATGCGCTGGCGCACGCTGATGACGCCCTTAATCACCCAGTAAAGCGAACCGCCGGCCAGAACTTCATCGGCGCGCTTGGGCCACATGCGGGTGCCGCACACCGGCCTTGGATCGAGCTTCGCGCGTTTGGCGCGCTTCATTTGTTCGATCTGCCAGAGCGCGAGGTCCTCGACGTTATCGGCGCCGACGCAAAGTTTGAGGATGTGTAATGAGGTGCGAGCTACCATGTGGAGGCAGAGCTCCAGATGGCCGCCGCATCCACGGACACTTCGGTCAGGGCGCCGGGGCTCGTTATGCGCCATTGGAACCGCTGCGCTCTTGGATCATGCAAGATCACGCCAATGCGGAAATTGGGACCGGAAGTCGCGAATTGCGCATCGCCGATGCGCACAACCGATGGCACCTCGAACCGCGCGACACCCGTAGAGTCCGCAAAGCCAACCACAATCACACCGGAAAGCTCACTGGCGCCTTCGTGCGCGGTGATCGAACTGAACACGCGGCTGAGGCGGTCGCATTCCTGGCCGCGACACCCGCGCAATCCTGAGGGCGAGCCCACGAAGACCAGCGATAGCTCTACGCGCTCGCCCTGGCTGAGGCCGGTGACCTCAACCAGCGACAAATGATCGGGCGCGGGATCAAAGGCGATTGCATCCTCAGCCACGCTCTCGCCGCCGGCAGGCGCTGTCGACGCCTCTTGCGGCACGTATGCTGGCGGGGGCGGCGCGTTTCGAGGGATCACGGCCACGACGGCGGCGACCGCCGCGACGACGCCTGCGATCGCTCCAACCGCAACCCAGAAATCCGAACGTTCGCTCAACCGCGCCCCCAATACCTCCAGACTCAGGGCGCCATCTTAACCTTCGCCAGTGGGCTTGGAAGTGAGCATCGAGTGGGTCACGTGCTCCGCCCCCTCTTGCCCCGAGCCCTTCAGGGCCGCCACCACGCCCGCGAAATCCGCCGCAGACTTGTTCTGCGACAACTTGCGTTTGGCCTCGATGCGCTCGACGTGCAGCGCCACGCCGACGATGCCGCGCAACATCGCCTCGATGTAGGGGCGCGGCGCATCTTCCAGCGTCCACGGCACAGGCTGGTCCGCTTCGTGCAGTTCGGACAGCGCCCGCACGACGGCTTCGAGGCGCGCCGGATCGTCGAACCACTCGGCGCGGCCGCTCAAGTGCACAACCTCGTAGTTCCAAGTCGGCACCACTTTGCCGTGCTCGGCTTTGGACGGATACCAACCCGGTGAGACATAAGCCTCCGGCCCGGAGAGCACGATCAGGCCAGGGCCGTCGCCGTTTTTCCATTGCGGATTGGCGCGCGCGATGTGAGCGGTCGCTACCTTGCGCTCGGCGTCCCACAGCATCGGGGCATGCGTGGCGATCGGTACACCATCGGCGCCGACCGTGACAAAAACGGCCGCGAAGCGCCGCGCCAGGCGCGCGATCAACCTGTCCGCGTCGTTCGCTTCGAAGTGCGCGGGCGTGTACATCTCACTCCGCCGGGACTGCCGCGGCTTGCCGCTCCGCCCAAGCGCGTTTGAGCGAGGCCGACGTCTTGCGTGAGCCGTCCGGGCTCCAGCCCGGCGGCCCCATCAGATAGCCCCACACTTCGCCGACGTTCTTCGCGGAGCGCACGTCGCGCAAGATGCCAGCCCATTCATGGAACGCAACGCGGAACGGATTGAAGGTGCCGAGCTGACTGATGATGCCGTAATGCGGCTTCTCGCTAGCGTCTTCCCGCACGAACGTGCCGAACAGCCGATCCCAGATGATCAGCACGCCTGCGTAATTGGCGTCGAGGTATTTGGGGTTCGTGGCGTGGTGCACGCGATGGTGCGACGGCGTGTTGAAGATCCACTCGAACGGACCCATGCGATCGATGGCCTCGGTGTGAATCCAGAACTGGTAGACGAGACTAATCGCTGAAAACATCAGCACCATCTCGGGCGGAAAACCGATCAGCGGCAGCGGCAGCCAGAAGATGAAGCCAAGCGCCAGCGTGCCGGTCCAGGTCTGACGCAACGCAGTGGTCAAATTGTAGTGTTGCGAACTGTGGTGCACGACATGGCTGGCCCAGAACCAGCGCCGCTCGTGGCTGATGCGATGCATCCAATAGTACGCGAGATCCTCGGCGAAGAAGCACGCAACCATGACCGGCCAAGTCCAGCCAAGATCGAACAGGCGGAATTGGTAAACTCCATAGTAGGCCGCGATCGCTAAGCCGCCGAACAAAAGACCGGCGACGCGATTTCCCAACCCCATCGACAACGAAGTCGCGGAATCGCCGAACTCGTAGCGACCCTTCTTGGTGATCTTGGTGTAGATCATCTCGATTAGGATCAGCGCCACGAAGCCAGGCACGGCATACGTGATGATCGGCGGGATTTCGAACGGCGGCGCGCCCGGCAGTGTCACGGTTTTGCTCCTCGCGCCGCCTCTTCCAGCCAGGCCGGCGGGGCGCCATCCAATCGCAAGTGTAGCGGCGGGTAGCCCAAATCCGCAAACGCCACCTTGAGCCGATCTTGACGCAGCGCGAGGCGGAATGCGTTGCGCGGCAAGACGCGCGCACTCGCATCAAGGCCCATCATGCGCGCTGCCATCCATTTACCGTCCGAAAGCCGCGCCAACGCGCTTCGGCCGTCAGCGCCGACAACGGCGACGTCCAGCGTGACGCCCTCATCTGCGACCAGCTGCTTCAGGACAACTTCAGTCAATCGCA
The DNA here is from genome assembly GCA_964423825.1 of uncultured Terricaulis sp. Lineage (GTDB taxonomy): Bacteria > Pseudomonadota > Alphaproteobacteria > Caulobacterales > Aquidulcibacteraceae > Vitreimonas. The sequence continues at coordinate 6,372 of CAYRHK010000090.1, forward strand.
CGCGCGCGCGAAAGCCGAGAACCCATGCAACGGCCACCATGAACACGACAACCGCGGCGGAAGCCGCCAACACCACCACCTCGTTCATCCGCCAAGCCCGAGCGCGAAGATGACGAGCGTGAATACGCTGAGAGCAATGAACGCGAACATCGCCAGCAAGGAGGTGCGCCAGATCGCGGAAAACCAACCTAGCGCATAAGCACCCTTGAGATGGAAATACATGTGAAGCGGCATACCCAGCCCGAACAACATCTGCCCCAGCCATTCAAGCCGGGTCACGCCGTTCGCCACCGCAATCACAACGAAGACCAACGAGGCGAAAGCCAGCGAATAGAGAACGAACACGGTGTGATCGTAGAGAGTGACGCCGCGCTTCCAGAAGAAAAGGAGCCAGACGAACGGCAACGAGATTGGCACCAACAGGAACGAAAACTTGTACGCCGCCTGCTGCACTTTGTAGAGTGCGAGGTCAGGGTTTTCGAAGCTGTGCAGAATGCGCTCGTTGAGCTCCGGAAACGGCGTGCCTACCGAGATGTCGCCGTTGCGCGCCGCCTGGCTTAGGGCTTCCTGCCAGGTCCCCTCTCCATCTGTAAGATCGGCCTCGACAACGTCGTTGCCAGCCACCGCAACCGACACGTCTGCTGGCGTCGGCGGCGGGCTACTCCCTGCCTCAGCGTTGCCGGCGCCCTGTGCCTCGGACGCCGTTGGAGCGTCGATCACCACGGGATCCGCCGCTTGAGTCTCGGCGCGAGCCAAGAAGCGCTCGCGGCGTTCCACCTCGGCGCGCGCCAAGGCCACCGCCTGCTGCGCCAACCGGACATCGAGATCACCTGTGTATTGATCGGGCGACTGTGTTTGCGCCCGGGTGAATTCGCGCTCGGCTTGCGCCAATTCCTCGCGCGCTTGGGTCAGTTCAGCCCGCGCGTCATCGGGCGTGACGTTCACATTGAGGATGTTCACATCCACGAACGCGAACACGAAGAACATGAAGAAGATCGTGAACAGAAAAAGCGCTAACGGCGAAATGTATCTTGCGCGTTTGCCGTAGATGTAGCCGCGCGTCAGCGTGCCCGGGCGGAACGCCAGCAGAGGCAGCGTCCGCCACGCCTTGGTGTCAAAGTGGAAGAGGCCGTGCAGCACCTCTTCGAACAAATGGAACAGGCTGCGGTGCGGATGCGCCGACTGCCCGCACTGGCTGCAATAGGCGCCGGCAAGCGCCGCCCCACAATTGAGGCATGCGCCTTCGCCCGCGCCGTGGGCTTCACGCCCTTCGATGGCGCCTGCCGCCAAACCCGCCGTCGCCAGCGCGCCAGCCGCTTCGATTTCCCCGCTCATGGCCCAAATTCGCGCGCGCGCGCGCGCCAATCAAGCCCTTGCGTCTCGGCGTGAGCCTTTTGCCGGGGCTTCACCCTCGAGGTTTGCCAGAAAAGACAACTCGTTGCGCGCCACCGCAGCGGGCGCACGCTTGGGCGGCGCTGCAGGCGGGCATTTCTTGGCGTCGGCGGTGAGCGTCTCCAGCCCCTCGCGCGCGAGTGCGAGGGACGCCAGCCCCTCTGCTTCTTCGATGGTGCGCGCCCACACGAAGACAGCGGTCACGGCGCTGCCAAACCGGCGCGGCCAGCGCCGCACGTTTCGATCGAGCCGCGCCTCGACAACCACCCGCCAAAACGGCATCGGCGCGCGCGCCAGACCAGTGCGGAACAGAAACGCCCAGAAACCGTTGAGGCCGCGCTTCAGTCTCACGGCGTCCACCTCGGTTTTCGCTTTTCCAAGAACGCCGCCAGCCCTTCGCGCCCCTCGGGCGACACGCGCCGAACCGCAATGCGCCGCGCCGTCTCGCGCGCCAAGGCGTCGTCTATTTTATGGCCCGTCACATGGCGCACGAGCGCCTTGCTATCGGTCACCGCACCCGGCGCCACCGCAAGCGCCAGCTGCGTGAAATGCCCCATGATCGCGTGCAGTGCGGCTTCATCGTCGACGGCGTATTGGATGAGGCCGATTTTCTCCGCCAAATCACCGTCGAAATTCTCCGCCGTCGCGAACAAGGCCTTCGCCCAACGCGGCCCGATGGCTTCGATCACAAATGGAGAGATGGTCGCGGGGATGAGCCCGAGCTTAGCCTCGGAGAAGCTGAATTTCGTGTTGCGAACCGCCACCGCGATATCGCAAGCCGCCACCAGCCCCGCGCCGCCGCCCATCGCCGCGCCTTGCACCAGCGCTATTGTGAGCTGGGGCAGATCGTGCAGGTGCTGCAGCATGCGCGCGAGCGTCAGCGCGTCGGTCTCGTTGCCGATATCCGTGAGTTCGGCGGAACGGCGCATCCAGTCGATGTCGGCGCCGGCGCAGAACGCCGAACCCGCGCCGCGCAGGAACACAATGCGGACGTGGTCAGCGCCCTTGAGCGTTTCGAAGGTGTCGCTCAAGCCAGCGATCATCAGTTCGTCGAAAGCATTGCGTTTTTCCGGCCGATTTAGCGTAACCACCGCCACGCCATCGGGCGAAACTTCGAGCACAACCGGGTCGGCGCTGTCTGACATCAACTCACCCTAGCACACGAACAAACGCCTGGGCACGCTCGCCCTCAGGCGTTTCGAACAA
>CAYRHK010000091.1:0-8798 GCA_964423825.1 uncultured Terricaulis sp.
CGCGATCGCCTTCGCGCGCGCCGGCTCAAGTTCTTCGCCTTGGCCCAAATCGGCGGTAAACGTCACCACCTCGCAATGGTAGGTCTCCTGCAGCCATTTCAGGATGATCGACGTATCCAGCCCGCCAGAATAGGCCAGCACTACTTTTTTCACACCGCTCTGCGTCATCGCATCGTCCTGGAGCCAGAAGCCGACGCGCTTCCTTTCACAATGCCGCGCTCAAATCAACGGAACCGGCCGCTGCCGAACCCATTTGGATAAGAGCCACTTTTCGCCCCTGGTCACGGCCATGCCTTCATGCAGCGACATCAGCTCCCGTTCGCCGTTGGCCGAAAGGTTCCAGAACACCAGAGCGTCGCCAACATTCCCTTTGAAGCGCCAGCCGAGACGCGGAAAATCCGTCTCACCGCCCTCATAGCCGTCGTTCAGGTAAACGAGAAAGGTCGCCGCGCGCTGCCCGATGGTTCGCAGCTCCTGCGAAAAACCTGCCTCCTCATGCTCCGAAATGAAATCGAAGTGCGGCGCATATCGCTCCCCTCGCGCGTAGTGAAGAATATTGGTCGGCTCCTGATGGACCAGCGGGAGTCCTAGCGTGGCGGCAATCTTCAGGTTGGCCATTTGAATTACGAGGTCTGGCTGCATCGCGCTCGTGCCAGCCACCGAGTTCGAACGTGCGCCATCGACCTCGAAGCCACCGCCGCCGCTTGCCTTCTGCACTGGCGCCCGAGTGAGGCTCTTTCGCGACGTCTTGATCAGCCAATCACACGCCGGCCTGGTGAGGAAATTGCGGATCGTATACACACGAGGCGCCACATGATGTTGCACGCTCTCGCTCGCAGCGAACCAGACGTTTTGATCGAACGGCTCTCCCAGCGCGCGCAACTGCCCTTTCGCTCGCGTGTCGCCCATCGCCGCCGCTTGGCCAACCAGCCGCACCGCATCGTCCAAATCCCGCTTGCGTCCATGTCCGCGCGCCGCCAGCGCGGCCATGTAGAGAAAGGCATCGCCATGACGCGACGCGCACGCGCGCTCGACCCAGGCAAGCGCCTCGCCAGCAAGCCGTTCTCGCACCCGCCCCGTCAGCATCAAGTGCGCCAACCGCAGTTGCGATCGGGGGTCGCCCCTATCGGCTAGCGCAATCAGTTGAGCCAGCTCACTCATCGCGCCTCACAGCAACGGCGCCGGCTTGCTGCGCACCCATTTCGAGAACAGCCACTTCTCACCGCTGATCGGCGCGGTGCCGGCATGCAGTGTCTTCGGATCAGGTCTGCCTTGCCCATCCAGGTTCCAGAACATCAACGCGTCGCCAGCTTTCCCCTTGAACCTCCAGTCAAGACGCGGAAACGCTGTTTCTCCGCCTTCGTAGTCGTCGTTCAAGTAGATAAGAAAGGTCGCCACTCGTTGCCCGATCTGCATCACTTCGCGCTGGAAATGCGCCACACCTGGGTCGACGTAGTCGAAATGCGGTTGGTACTGTTCGCCCACCTCGTAGTGCAGAATGTTCGTGGGCTCCTGCTGCATCACGTCGAGGCCCAAGGTCGCGGCGATGCGTGCATGTATGAGCTGAATGACCAAGTCAGTGTCGATGACCGACAAGCCCATCCCCGTGTTGGAGCGATAGGCGTCGGTACTGGCGCCGCCCCGCACTGGGTTCTTCACCCGCGCAGCGGAAAGCTGCGGTCGCGCTTTCTCAATCAGCCACTTGCACCAGGCCTCCGGGATGAAAGCTTCGACTGTCGCCACGCGCGGGTTCGTGCTATGCTCAACCGATGCCGCCGCGCCAACCCAACTGGCGGCCTCGAACCCATCACCTAGCAGCGCCAGTTGCGCCAGCGCCTGGACGTCCCCCAACGCCGCTGCGCGCTTCACCAGCGCGAGCGCCTCATCCCAACTCTGTCGGCGCCCGTATCCAAGCGCCGCCAGCACGGCGGTGAACTGCAGCGCGTGCGTATCCTGCGCTGCCAGCGCGCTTTCGATCAGCCGCGCGCCCTCTATCGGCGCATACGGAGCTTCGCGCCCGACCAGGAGTCGCGCGCCCCACTCCGATTGCGCCCTTATGTCGCCGCTCTCCGCGCGCCTCTTGAGTTCTTCGATCATCACGTCAACTCGCATCAATGGTAATCACTCCGCTATGCGCCGCAACCTTGATCGGCTCTTGAGCGATCTGATCGCGCCGCCGCCCGGCGTCCCCGCAGTCAACTTCCAAGCGCCGGCAGGCGTTCCAGCACTGCTCGAGCCAAACTCCGTGAGCTGGCGCGTCATGAAGAACCCAATCGCCTTGCTCGTGGGCGGCGTCGCCGCCGTCATCCTGGAGCTCGCCGAGCCCCGCGTGCGCGCAGGCATCTGGGCGCACACCAGTTTCCGCGGCGATCCGGTGAAACGCATGCGCCGCACCGGCTACACCGCTTGGATCGCTGTGTATGCGCCCGCAGACGCGGCGCGCGCCGCCATCGCCCGCGTCAACGCCATGCACACACACGTGAGCGGCGAAACTCCGAACGGACTACCGTATCGCGCCGACGACGAAGAGCTGCTCACCTGGGTGCACGCCACCGCGACCTGGGGCTTTATCGAAGCGTATCGGCGCTTCTGCGCGCCACTCCCCACCGCCGACACCGATCGCTACTACGCTGAAAGCGCAACCATCGGCGCGCTCTTCGGCGCGCTATCTTCGCCACGCTCCGCCGCTGAGATGGAAGTGCTCTTCGCTGCAATGCGTCCGCAACTTGAAGCCTCGCCAATCGTCTTCGAGTTTCTCGACATCGTCCGCACCGCCCCAATCACACCGCTACGCGCGTTACAGCGCCTAGCCGTGCGCGCCGCAATCGACATCACCCCGCGCTGGGCGCGTGACATCCTCGGCTTAAGTCAAGAACTCGGACTGAAACCCGGCTACGAAACACTGTTGCGCACGCTAGGTGCCGCCGGCGAACGCATCGTCATCCCCCAAGCCCCGCCCGCGCAAGCCTGCGTGCGGCTGGGGCGAGGGGCGGATTACTTGTATCGCTAGGTCACAGACGCAAGCGCCTGTCAGTCAGCGGCAAGGGCCATTAGCCTGTAACCGACACCCGGATCGGATACGAGTATCCGCCCTCGGTCCTCCGGCCCCTCCAGCTTGGCGCGAAGCTGCGCGATGTAAACGCGAAGATATTGGATATCGGCGTGCTCCGAGCCCCAAACGCCCTTCAGCAAATCTTGATGGCGCACAACCTTTCCCAATTGAGCAGCGAGCAACGCCAGTAGCTCGAACTCTTTCGGCGAAAGGTCGATCTCTCTTGCATCGCGACGCACCACCCGCGCGCCGAGGTCGATCTCAAGTGCGCCCGTTCGAGTGATGGGAGGAGTGCCAGCGGCTTGCACGGCGTGCCGCAACGCGGCGCGCAAACGGGCGAGCAGTTCGTCAATGCCAAAGGGCTTGGTGACATAGTCGTCGGCCCCGGCGTCAAATGCGCGAACCTTTAAGGCTTCGCCATCACGCGCAGTCAGCACGACAATCGGCGTTAAACCACTAGAGCGCACCTCCTCGATAAAGCCCAGGCCATCGCCGTCGGGCAAGCCAAGGTCGAGCAAAATGAGGTTAGGCCGATAGTGGGCGCGCAAGCGGCGCGCCTCCGCCATGCTCTCCGCGGCGATCGCGTTGTATCCCGCTGCTTTCAGCGTCATCGCCAAGGATCGACGCAAAGCTGCGTCGTCTTCAACCACGAGAATGATTGCTTCAGCTGCCATGGCGCACTGCCTTGGCCCAGCCCTCGAAGGTCAGCGAAAACACCGCGCCGCCGCCCTCGCGATTCGCTGCGTTGAGAGAACCGTTCTGCGACTCCATGAAGCTGCGCGCCAGCGCTAGACCTAACCCCAAGCCAGGAGCGCGGCCATCACTCGCGACCCCGCGCACAAACTTCTCAAACAGGCGCTCGGGATTGCCGCCGAGGCCAGGTCCACGGTCGGCGACCTCCACAATCACATTGTGGGCTTCACAGCGCGCAGAGATTTCGATTGCAGCTCGTCCACCGTATTTCGCCGCATTCGATACGACATTGGCTAGCGCCCTTGTCGCGAGCGCCGAATCCGCGGCAACTAGGGGAAGCTCGTTGCCAATGGCGATGACGACCTCGACGCCGTTTGCCTCTCTTCTGACTTCGTCAACCGCCGCCATGGCGATCTCACAAATATTCACCGGTTCGAGTTGGACGGGAACTCGCCCTGCTTCAAGCCGCGTAGCGCTAAGTAGCGTGTCGACCAAACCGGCCAGGCGGCGCGCTTCACCTTCGGCAAGACCAATTAATTGCCCGCGCGCCTCTGGCGGATGCTCCGCTGCGAAGCGCTGAAGACTCTGCAGCGTAAACACAATCGTCGCCAGCGGCGTACGCAAATCGTGGGAGACACCAGCAAGCAGTTCGGACTTGAACCGTTCGCGCGCCACTTCAAGGCGCGCTGTCTCCGCCGCGCGCGCGCGTTCGGCAATGAGGCTGACCAGAACGCCAACGACCGCGAAGAGCACCAGCGCGCCGAGGTCCTGCGTGCGCGCGACCGCCAAAGTGTGGCGCGGCTCAACAAACAAGAAATTTATCGCAGCGACGCTTAGCACCGAGGCCGCCAACGCGGTGCGCAACCCATAGCGCATCGCCATGATCACAATCGGAACCACAAAAAACAAAGCCAAGCTTGGCGGATCGAGCCAGGGCTCGCCGATCGCCGCCGCCAATGCGGCAGCTGCCACCATCGCTAGAGTGAGCGCAACGGGCCGCAGCCACGCGATCCAAGGGGCGACACTAGGGACGTAATTCACGCAGCCAATCTGGGCCCCGCGTTCGACCGGCGCAACCACATGGAATCTTTATGCGGCTCCGTGCCATGGCTCGCGCATGGATACGCTGACCTCCGGCGCCGCACACGCCTCGGGCGCCGACTCAAACCGTGGTTTCTGGCGCCTCACGCTCGCCGCCATAGGCGTGGTCTATGGCGATATCGGCACCTCGCCGCTCTACGCGTTCCGAGAGTCGATCGGTCACGTCGTACGCGAACACGGCTCAGCCAGACCGGAAGAAGTGATCGGCGTGGTCTCGCTCATGCTTTGGGCGCTCATCGCCATCGTCACGATCAAGTACGCCACGATTCTGCTGCGTCTCGACAACCGCGGCGAAGGCGGCACGCTTTCGCTCATGGCGTTGGTCCAGCGCGCCTTAGGGAAGCGTACGCCGCTCATCCTCTTTATCGGACTTGCCGGCGCCGGCCTCTTCTATGGCGACGCGATGTTGACACCGGCGATCTCGGTGCTGTCGGCAGTTGAAGGACTGACTGTCCTGCCCGCCCTTGCGGGTCAAATCGATCCCTACATCATGCCGATCACGCTCACCATTCTCGTTGTCCTCTTCCTGGTGCAACGGCATGGGTCTGGACTTGTTGGCGCCTGGTTCGGCCCGGTTTGCATTGTCTGGTTTTTAACGCTCGCCGCTCTCGGCCTTCTGCATCTCAGCCGCGACCTGACGGTCCTCGCCGCATTCAATCCACTGAACGCCGTGGGCTTCCTCGCCACCCACGCCGGGCTTGGCTTCATAGTTCTTGGCTCGGTGTTCCTAACCGTTACCGGCGCTGAAGCGCTATACGCTGACATGGGCCACTTCGGCCGCAAGCCGATCGCGGCGGCGTGGTTTTGGCTCGTGTTTCCCGCGCTCGCGATCAACTACCTGGGACAAGGCGCCATGGTGATCGCCGACCCTGCCACAATCGGCAACCCGTTCTTCCTGATGGCGCCCGAGGCGTGGCGACCGGCGGTATTGTTTATCGCCACTGCGGCCACGATCATTGCTAGCCAAGCCGTCATCTCCGGGGCTTACTCGCTCACGCAACAGGCCATCCAGCTCGGCCTCCTGCCCCGCATGCGCATCATGCAGACCTCGGCGCAACATCACGGTCAAATCTACATGCCGCAAGTGAACTACCTGCTGATGTTGGGTGTTCTGTTCATGACCTTCTCCTTCGGCTCATCGAGCGCGCTGGGATCGGCGTACGGCGTCTCCGTCATTGGCGCGATGATCACGTCGTCGCTCTTGGCAATCATTGCGATCTGGAGAGTAAGCAGACGGCCACTCTGGATGGCGGCAGCGCTCATGGCGCCGTTCCTATTCGTTGAGGTCATCTTCGCTGGCTCCAACTTATTGAAGTTGTTCAGCGGCGGTATCGTGCCGTTGATTGTCGCGGCGGGTTTCATCGTCATCATGTGGACATGGGTGCGTGGCTCGGCGCTGCTCCACGAGCAAACTAGGCGCGATGTCAGCCTCGCCCAGCTCTTAGCGACGCTTGAATTGTCTCCGCCCAAGCGCGTGCGCGGCACCGGCATCTTCCTAACCGCCGATCCGCTGGCGGCGCCGACTGCCCTCATGCACAACTTGAAGCACAATCAAGTCCTGCACGAGCGCCTCGTTCTCTTGTCCATCCGCACAGCGCCGACGCCACGGGTCGCGCAAGCGGATTGCGTGAAAATTGAGGCCGTGCGGCCCGACATTCATATCGTCACGCTGAACTTTGGTTTCATGGAGACGCCGAACGTTATTCGCGGATTGACCTTGGCGCGTCAGCAGGGGCTTCACTTCGACATCATGACGACGTCATTCTTCCTGAGCCGTCGCGGTCTGGTCCCAACCAGCAAAAGCGGTATGCCTCGTTGGCAAGACCTGCTCTTTATCTTCCTGGCGCGCAATGCCACCAACGCCACCGACTTCTTCCACATCCCCAGTGCACGCGTGGTCGAATTGGGGGCGCAAGTATCAATCTAGGGAAACCCGAACTCCGGCGCCGATCACACCATCACCTGGTTGCCAAGCTCCACCGCGCGCCCAGACGGAATATGGAAGAAGTCCGTGGCGTTGGTGGCATTGCGCGCCAGGAAGATAAACAAATGATCCTGCCACAACGGCATGCCGCTTTGTTCGCTCGGCACGATCGAGCGCCGCGACAGGAAGAAGCTCGTCTTCATAATGTCGAACTTGAGCCCGTGCTTGCGCGCCTCCGTTAGCGCCTTCACGACGTTCGGCGTCTCCATGAACCCGAACGTTAAGATCACGCGCTTCACGTCAGGCATGAAGTCCTCGACCTGGATGCGCTCGCTCTCTCGCGCCCGCGGCGTCTGCAGAGTTTTCACTGTGAGAATTATTATCTGTTCGTGCAACACCTGGTTGTGTTTGAGGTTGTGCATCAACGCCGCCGGCGCGATCTCCGGGTCGCCGGTGAGGAAAATCGCGGTGCCCCGCACCCTATGCGGCGGGTGCACGGAAAGCGCCTCGAACAATTTCGCCAACGGTTCATCGCGCCGCACCGTCTCGGCCAACAGACGCGTCCCGCGCACCCACGTCCAGATCACGATCACCAAGCCCGTGGCAAGCGCCAGAGGTACGAAACCGCCAGACATCACGCGCTGCAGGTTGGACGAGAGGAAGATGAGTTCGATCGCCGCAAACGGCGCCACAATCGCCGCCGCCAGCCAAATTGGTCGCGTCCACAGCTTCCAGATGACGATGAACATCATGCAAGTGCTCATCAGCATCTCGGCCGTGATCGAGATCCCGTACGCGGCCGCCAGCCGCGTCGACGACCCGAACGCCAGCGTTAGCACCAGCACGCCCGCCAACAATAGCCAGTTGACTTGCGGCATGTAGATTTGGCCGGCTTGCGTCTCAGACGTGCGTCGGATTTCCATGCGCGGTAGCAACCCAAGCTGGATCGCCTGCTGCGTCAGCGAAAACGCACCTGAGATCACCGCCTGGCTTGCGATCACTGTCGCCGCTGTCGCGAGGATCACCAGCGGCAACCTCAGCATATCCGGAGTCATCTCGAAGAACGGATTGAACTCGAACGCAACACCCGCGGCTTCGGCGGCGGCGTAGTCCGCATTCAGCGTCTCCAGTTCGCCGAGAACGTAGGCGCCTTGTCCGAGATAGTTGAGGGTCAAACAGGGCAGAATGAGGCCGACCCATGCCAAACGAATAGGTCGCCGCCCAAAATGACCCATATCAGCATAGAGCGCTTCAGCGCCGGTGACCGCCAAGAACACCGATCCGAGCACCACAAAGGTCAGAAAACCGTGCTCAAGCATGAAGCTCAGAGCATAAGTCGGCATCAGCGCCTCGATCACGGAGGGGTCGCGCAGGAGATGCATGAGCCCTAGCGCGCCCATGACCAAAAACCAAATCGCGGTGATCGGTCCGAAATAGCGCCCCATCACGCCGGTGCCATGCGATTGTATCGCGAACAGCGCCACCAGGATGCCGATCGCGATAGGCAAAATCCATGGATCGATCGAATGTTCGAGCGCCGGCACCGCGCGCAAGCCTTCGACCGCCGATAACACCGATATCGCTGGCGTGATCAGCGCATCGCCGTAGAACATCGAGGCGCCCACAACCCCAATGAGAAATAGGAGTGGCGTCCGCTTGCCCAACGCGCGCTGCGCGAGAGCCATGAGCGAGAGCGTGCCGCCCTCGCCTTTGTTGTCCATCTGCAGCACGATGACGACGTACTTCAGCGTCACCACAATCATCAGCGCCCAGAAAATGAGCGAAACAATACCCAGCACTTCGCCGCGGTCGGCGCCGTTGCCGCTTTCCAGCACGTGAGCGACAGATTCCTTGAATGCATAAAGCGGGCTGGTGCCGATATCGCCGTAGACCACGCCGATTGAACCTATAAGCAGCGTCCAGAAGCCAGCATGCGCCGCCGGTCCATGCCCGCCGCGTTCGCTCTTTGAAGAAGCGGTTCCATCCGGTTTGGGCGCGCCGGCAGACGCCTGCGCCATGGTAAGTCCC
>CAYRHK010000092.1:0-8754 GCA_964423825.1 uncultured Terricaulis sp.
TGGGCGTGATCATCAGATGCACGTCCAGCGGAAGCTTGGTATGCGGCCGGATCGCCTTCACAACCCCGGGGCCGATGGAGATGTTGGGCACGAAATGCCCGTCCATGACATCGACATGGATCATGTCGGCGCCGGCAGCGTCGACGGCACGTACTTCCTCGCCGAGTTTCGCGAAATCCGCCGCTAGTATCGACGGTGCAATGAGCGTGCGCGCCATGGTCTCTGGTTAGCGCTTGAGGGGCGGCGAAGGCAAGGCAATCAGGGACGCACCAGCCGAGCCGCAAAGAAGCCGTCAAGGCCGCCGATGTCGGGCCAGTGTGACGGCAGGGTGCGCAAGTCGCCAGCCGGTGTGATGAAGGGCTCGGCGCCGGAAATCTCGCCTTGAACCAGCGGGATGCGACGCCAGCCTCGCTTCAAGGCGCCAGCAGCGATGGCGTCGCCTTCCTCCGATTCGAGCGAGCACACGACGTACACACACACGCCCCCCGGCTTCAGCAACCGCGCGGCGGCATCGAGTAGGCGCCCCTGCAGCGCCGACAGAGCGGCGATGTCGCTAGGGCGGCGCAGCCAGGCGATGTCGGGGTGGCGGCGGAGCGTGCCGGTCGCGGTGCATGGCGCATCCAGGAGGATCGCGTCGAAAGGCTCGGCCTCGAACTTCAGCGCGTCGGCGCAGACGACTTCGGCTTTGAGAGTGGTGCGATCGAGGTTTTCGCGCAGGCGCTTGAGACGCGATTCAGCCTTGTCGAGCGCAGTGACTTTGGCGCCGGCGGCAGCGAGTTGCAGGGTCTTGCCGCCAGGCGCGGCGCACATGTCCAGCACGCGCTTGCCGCGCGCATCGCCGAGCAGGCGCGCCGGCAGCGCGGCGGCGGCGTCCTGCACCCACCAAGCGCCGTCGGCGTAGCCGGGGAGGGTACTCACACCCCCTGCCCCCTCCCCACGCGGGGAGGGGGAGAGTCTCACGCTCCCCGTCGGCGTCAACGCTGCGTTGAGATTGGACGCCCAGGTTTGTGCGTCGTGCTTCGCGGTGAGATCCAGCGGCGGTTCTTGGCGCAATGACAGCGCGATCGCGTCGGCGTGTTCCTGGTACGTCGCGCGCCAGCGCGAATAGAGCCATGCGGGCAGATCAGCGCCGGCGGGTGCGCCCGCGAAGATCGGCGCGCCTTCGCGGGTGGCCCGGCGCAACACGGCGTTCATGAGCTTTGAGAAGCCACGCGTTTCGCGGCGGCTGTTGGCGGCGGCGACGGTTTCGCCCACCGCGGCGTGCGGGGGCGTGCCGAGCACGAGCGTTTGGGTCGCGCCGATGTGGAGGAGCGCGCGCGCGAGCTCCGCAGTGTCAGGGAGGGGGCGTTGCAAGAAGCTCGAGACCACCCGATCAATCGAGCCGAAACGGCGCAATGCAGCGCTTGCGAGTGCGCGGGCGAAGGCGCGGTCACGGCCGGACAGCGAAGTGTAGCTTTCGGTGTCGCCCATTGCATCGTCCAGCGCGCGATGACGATCGCGCACGGCGACGAGCAGTTCAGCCGCGGCGAGGCGCGCGCTCAAGGCGTTGTTGTTTGGTTGTACTCGACCTCGACGCGGGCGCGGCGGAAGCTCGCGAGCCGGATAGTGGCGCCGCCAGCCGAGAGCGGGGTCGAGATGCGCAAAGGCGGGGCGAATGTGGTGTCGGGCATCAAGGCGAAGACGACGCCGCCATGGGGAATGTGACGCCGGCCTGCATCGCGCGCCTCATATCCGGAGACAGCGCGGTAGGCGAGCGAGCATTCGATGGCGTCACCTTCATAGCCGCCGCCGGAGAAAGTTTCACGATCGCCGTCCGCCAGTTCGAGCAGGTAGTGGAAGCGGCCGTCGAAGGTGGGGTAGGAGCCGGCGCAGCGCTGGGTGCGGCCGACATCAATTGCCATGGCGATCATGGACGACAAGGGATCACGCGAGATGCGCTTTTCCTCGTCGTTGGCCGGCGGGTCGCCCCAAACGCGATAGATGGGTTCGATGTTGGCGACGACGGCGCCGTTCTCGCCTAAGAGCATTTGGATGACGCGGCGTTTGTGGCTGTAGCGGTGGTCAAGGCCGTAGCGGCGCCAACTGACGACTCCGTCTGCTATCGCGCCGGATGCGCTTGCGTCGATGTTGGTGCGTTCAAAGAGATTGAGGAGACCACCCGATTGCAGTGAGGCCGCGACTTCGTAGCGGTCAGCGGAGACGTCGGCGTCGACCGTGACATTGCCAAGCGGAACGAAGCCCAGCCCGTAGCCATTGTAAGTCAGAAGGAAGCGGTCCGCGTGGGCGGGTGCGACCCAGCACAGGAATGCCGTGGCGAGGATGAGACTCCGCATGAAGGAAGCATAGTCGCAATCAAGCGGCGTCGCCAGCGCAGGTCAGTCGTGAAGTAGCCCCCGAACGCTAGATCCGGCTCTCGGGCGGTTGATCGTGCGTCCGTCGCAAACAGCGAAATCTTTCAAACAAGTGAGTTGTGAAGGGCGAAAAACGGGCGCTCCCTCAGTTTGCGAGGAGGAACGTCCATGAAGCACACATTGCTTGTTGGCGGGGCCGTCGCCGCCGCCTTGATGTTCGTTGGTGTAGCCGAAGGCGCCATAACGATTGTCGGCAGGGGGCCGGCAGCCGATTGCTACCGGGCGGCAGCCGGCGATCGCGACGATTGGAGGGCGCTCAGCGTGTGCAACTTGGCGTTGGAGGGCCAGTTCCTCCCGGCGTCTGATCGTGCGGCGACCTTGGTCAATCGCGCGATCATCAGGATGCGGCGCAGCGATCATCGGCGTGCGTTGATCGATCTGGATGAGGCCATCGCCATCGATGCAGGGTTGGCTGAGGCTCATGTCATGCGCGGCGCCGTGTTGCTTGAGTTGGATCGCCCACAAGAGGCTGTGGAGGGGCTGACACGGGCGTTAGCGCTGAATCCGGCCAATCCCGAACGCATCTACTACTACCGAGCCGCAGCGTACGAAGACCAAGGAAATGTGCGCGCGGCGTACGAGGACTATCGCCGGGCTGCTGACATGGCGCCCAACTGGGCGCCGCCGCAGCACGAACTCACACGTTTCCGTGTCGGTTGAGCGTGCAGTCACAAATTGCCCTCCGGCGGCAGCGCCGGAGGGCAATGATCTGGCATTAGGGTCAGACGATCAAAGTGTGCGTACGTTCACTTCGCCGTTGCTGAGCGGGAGTTCGAGAACGAGGCCAACGCGACCGGCAATGACGTCGTCGAAGCCAGCGGCACGTGCCTCTGAGACTTGAACTTGGGCCGCAATTTGGTTGTCCGCGCCGGTGAGCACGACCATGCCGGCGTTGGCCGCGCGCGCGTCAGTCGCAACTTCGGCCGCAGTCACGCCTTCGGATGCGCTCTCGGAGAGGGCCTCACTTTGCGCGTTCTGCAGGACGACGTCAGCATCACGCGCCGCGGAGGCGCTCACCATGCGCCCGTCGCCGCCAATAACGATGGAGCGGCCGCGGTAGTCGAAGCGGTACGCAATGCGACCGTTGAACGCTTCTTCTTCGGTCGTGAACGCTGAGACGGTCAGGCCGTCGCCCTGGAAAACGATCACCGAACTGCCTGGCTCTGGCGAAGGGCCCCAAGCTTGGAGGCCGGCGTCGAGACCGTTGTGGCCACGCGCTTGGTTCATGCCATCGACGAGGCGCTGAGTGTCAGCAGGTCCGAACACAGCCAGGAGCGGATTGTCATGGCCATGGGCGTAGTCGCTGAAAACCGCGCTTAGGTCCGCCGTTTGCGGCATGTCCGCATCGGTCAACAGGACTGCGTCCAGGCGGCCCATGGGAATGTTGTGGTGGGCGAGTGACGCCGCCGTGCCCGAACCAGCATCGACAACGAAAAAATGGCCGCCGGCGAATACCGCCATGCAGGGCTTGGCGTCGTTGGCGGGGTCGCCGCATACGATCACACGCAGCGCCGTCGAATCGAAGAGACTTTCGTTCGCAACCGCTTGCTGCTCATTGTAGGTTTCGACGACGCGCGCCAGCGCCTCCTGGCCAGCTGGTGTCTGCGAGCCGACCACCCATCCCGTCCAGAACAGGCCCGACAGCGTGACGAAAACCGCCGTTGATTTAGTAATGGCACTCATTGGTTCCGACCCCAGGTCCATTCGGCGGCGGAATTTTCCGACCGTCGACTCAAAGCCCCATCCGATGCGTCGTACCCCAAAGCATGATTCTCGCAAACGCAGTTAAGAAGTAGTTTCCACAGGAACTTCGATCGTGATTCCGTTTCAGCAAAAACGGCGCTAAATCAAAATATTGGTTAACGCCGCTCACGGACAGACGGCGCAAAAAGGTTAACGATGCAGAGGGTGTTGGTGTTCGATAGCGGCTTCGGGGGATTGTCCGTGTACGACGCGATTGCGGGTTCGGGGCACGCGCTTGCGCTTGATTACCTCGCGGACACGGCATGGCTGCCTTATGGCGAAAAATCGGACGAGGCGCTTCAAGCGCGGGCGCCGACTCTGTTGGCGGCTGTCGCCGCCCAGTGGCGACCTGATCTCGTCGTGGTTGCCTGCAACACCGCCTCGACGATTGCTCTCGAAGCAATCCGGGCGCGGCTCGCGGTTCCAGTCGTTGGCGTTGTGCCGCCGATCAAGCCCGCTGCCGCGATGTCAAAGACCGGCGTTATCGGCTTGCTAGCGACGCCGGCTACCGTACGGCGACCCTACACAGATGAACTCATCGCGCAGTTCGCCGCGTCGACGCGCGTGGTTCGCCATGGATCAAGCCCGCTTGTGTTCGCGGCTGAGGAAAAGCTGCGCGGCAACCCTGTTGACAAAGCGGCGATCGCCGATGCTGTCGCGGGGCTGTTCGACACGCCCGACGGCCCAAGTATCGATGTTGTGGCTTTGGCGTGCACGCATTTTCCTTTCCTCGTTGATGAGTTAAGGGCGGCGGTGCCGCGGGCGTGCCTTTGGCTCGATTCCGGCGACGCGATCGCTCGCCGGGTTATGGCATTGCTGCGTCCAGCCAGCGGCGCGACGTGCGCGGATCGCGTCGCCCTGACGAGCGCTTGCGATCAGTCCATCATGGCGAACACACTCCATGGGCGCGGCTTTTTGCGTGCGTTTTTGGTGGATGAAAGTGCGGATTTCATTTTGCATCCCTGCTAGATGTCGCCGAAGCGTGTCTGCCAGCACACGACTGGGCGCGAGCGCTCACGCGCGCATGCACACGCGATTGCGCGCGGCTCGCGAGCCGCTAACGCTTTGTGAAAGTTACGGGAGAGTGCCTCATGGACGAGCCGATGGAGACGCCGCGAGGCCTTGGCGCGCAGATTCTCAACCTGGCGGCGGTACTGACGCTCACCGCGCTCAAAGTACCGCGGTACCAACGCGCCTTCACATGGGGCGAGCGGGAAGTGCGACAGCTCATCCGCGACCTCTGGCAAGCGTTCGAACGTGACGCGGCTTTCTACTTCATTGGCCAGATCGTGTTGGTGCGAAACGGAGGCAAGCTGGAGGTCTCTGACGGCCAGCAGCGCCTAACGACGCTTTCGATGATCATAGCCTATGTGCGCGATCGGCTTCAGGCCCGTGCACAACACTATCAGTTCTTTGTGCTGGAGGGAGACCAGCCGAGACTCACGGTGCGCGAAGATGACATCAATTTTTTTCGAGGCTTCGTGCAGGAGGCTGGTCAAATGGCGGCGCTGGCCCAGCACTCGGAGACAGGCGTCGACTCGAAGGACCAGATGATCGCAGCCGCGCGCACGATCGCCAACGAACTGAGCCAGATTGGTAATGAGGAACTCGACAAGTTCATGGGCTATGTCTTGCGTTGCTGCACGCTCAATGCGGTGATTGCCGACGAACGTGGCTGCGCGCAGACCGTGTTCGCCGCGCTGAATATCACCGGCTCGCCGCTGTCGGGCGCCGACGTCATTAAAAGCGACCTGATCGAAAATTCCGGCCTGTCGGATACCGAGGCTGACGCCGCGGCGCGGGCTTGGGAAGCCGTCGAAGACATGTTCCGGCGCGAGGATTTTGCCCGGTTGTTGGAACTGATGCCGTTTCTGCTTACAGGCGAGCACATCATAGCGCCCGGCGACCTGGGCGCATTTCGCGCCGCCGTGCAACGCGCGGGCGGCGTGCGCACCTTTCTGTTCGAGCAACTGCCGCTCTACGCGGAAGCCCTGCGCGCGATCTTATCCTGCTCGATCAATTGCGGGCCTGCGAGCGAAACCGTCAATCGACGCGTTCATCTAATGAAGCAGGTGGAGCGTTGGGACTGGGCGCCTGCTGCGATCGCGTTCATCGCCACCTACGATGGCGATCATCAGCGCGCGGAGCGCTTTTTCCAGGCGCTGGATCGATTTGTCTTCGGTTGCGAGTTCTCGGTTATCGAAAACCGGAGCCAAACCAAACGATACGAGAAGGTGGTTGCTGAAGTACGTGCGAAAAGCGCCTTTCACGACGGCGGCGAAGCCTTGGCGCTTCGCGACGCGGAGCATGGGAAGTTCGTGGCGGCGATGAATCGGTCGCGGAGGCGCGACAGGCAACGGCGGTTGCTGCTTATTCGCATCGAAGGCGCGATCCCGGGAGGGCATCTCTTGTCGATGACGGACGATGTGGAAGTCGAGCATGTGATGCCGAAGGCCAACCATGCTTGGTGGGAGGCGCGGATACCTGATGCCGCTCTGCGCGCGGAGTTCTGCAACCTGATTGGAAATCAAACTCTGGTCACGCACGAGCAAAACAAGTTGGCTGACCGCAGGCCATACCCAGAGAAGTATCAAGTCTACTTCAACACGCGCGGGGCTCCCGTGCACGCGCTCACCGAGATGCTGCGCCCAGTGAAAGAATACACGGTGCAGGTAATTGATGGCCGTCACGAAAAGCTCGTGCACACGCTCTTCAAGGACTGGGGCATGACCAGCGACAAGGATTAATTAGCAGCAAGGGGGCGTGTTTACCTTTCGCTAACCGGTGCGAGTCAGCCCTTAATGTCGCATTTACGAGCGAGGCTGCGCTCAGGCGAGGGGCGACATGGGTGCATTGTATGCGGTGGTCTTCGCGAGCCGCTGCCGGTCAAATCATCACCGCTTGGCGGTTGATGCGCTGAGACACCTGCAGGCTTCCGAGGCTGAGCAATGGCGCACCATGCTGCTTCGCTATCATGGCGAGTATCTGGGCGGGGCGAAGGCGCCGGACGAATTGTTCAAGGACTTCAAGAACCACGTGCTCCATGTGCGCGAAGGCGAGTGGGGCGGCGCCATCGAGAGCTGTGAGGAGTGGTATCGACGCACGGTGCGGGCGTTGCGCGATAAGGATTGGCCGCAGGCGGCTTGGTGCGCCGGAGTGATGAGCCATTACGTCGTCGATCCACTGCAGCCGTTTCACACCCACCAAACCGAGGAAGAGAACGTCATTCACCGCGCGGTGGAGTGGAGCTTCTCCAAATCGTATGGGACGTTCCAAGAAATCTTGGTGCGCGATCTCGGTGGCTATCCGAAGATGTCGATCCCGGAAGGGGCCGATTGGTTGGCGCAAATGGTGCGCGAGGGCGCTCGCACATCGAACGCGCATTACGAAACCATTATCGACCACTATGATTTCAAGCGAGGGGTCAAGGATCCCCAGGCGGGGCTTGATCAGGAGCTGAAGGACACTGTCGCAAAGCTCGTGGGCCGTGCGGTGATCGGTTTGGCGCGCGTGCTCGACCGGGCGTTTTCAGAAGCCGCGGTGGCGCCACCGAAGATAAGCGGAGCGCTTGAGACCGTTCTGCTCGGCCTCGCCATGCCTATCGACGCGGTTTTGAAAGCGATTGATGATGTGAATGCGAGACGCGAGGTCGAGGCGCAGTACGCCGAATACCGCCGCACCGGCAAGGTGCGCGCGACATTGGGCGAGGACGACCGTGTGGTTCGTGCGCTTCACGCCGAGGAAGTTCTGAAGACGCCGCTTTCCTCGCTCGACTGCAAATGGCCGCGCGAGATCGGCGCCAAGGCGCGCACCGGTACGCCAGCGCGCGGCGCAAAAAAACGGAAGTCGACCGGCAGGCGCAGGCGTAAGGCAGCTCCGCCCGTGCTTGTCGCAAGGGCGGTTGTTGTGCCTGCTGTTTCGATGGCCGTCTCCCCAGCCGCGCCCGCAGTGGCGCCGGTCAAATTGGCGCCGTCCCACGAGGCGGCGACTCCGATTGCGGATGCACCGCGCCCAACGAAGGCTCGGAAGGCGTCGACGCCGAAGGCGCCGCGAGAGCTGCCGGTTGGCGCGCCGTTGGCGCGACGCGACAAGGTCCTGCCCCCATGTCCGTTGAGTGAAGAGGCGCCTGTTGTACAAGCGCCGGCGATTGGGCCGAAGACGGCTCAGCGCTTGCAAGCAATTGGCGTGCGCACTGTCGCCGATCTGCTCAGGCTCGATCCAGATCGGGCGCAGGCCGACATCGGCGTACGCCACATCAGTGCGCAAACTGTGCGCGATTGGCAGGCGCAAGCGCGGCTCGCGTGCACAGTACCAGGGTTGAAATCGAGAGAGGCGCAAGCGTTAGCCGCGTGCGGCGTGACCGATGCGCGTGATTTGCTTTCGCGCGACGCTGAGCAATTGTGCGAAGCGATCGGCGAATGGGGCATCAGCGACGTGGGCCAGCGCGCATGGGGCAACGCAGCGGCCCCAACCGTCGATGATATCGCGACCTGGATCTTGCGTGCTCGCCGCGCGCTACCGCCCGAGGGTGAAGCGCGCGAGCAACGCCGCGAAGTCGTCGCCGCCTAACCTTGCCGATCGGAGTCGCGAAGTCGCGCAC
>CAYRHK010000093.1:0-8707 GCA_964423825.1 uncultured Terricaulis sp.
GAAGTGATCGGTGATGGTTTTTGCGTTCGATGGCCCGACGCCGATGTTCACCAGCGTGACGCCGTCATTGTCGGGCGTCTTCAGGTGGTAGGCCGGCATCTGATATTTGCGCCACGGCGCATCGAGCGCCTTCGCCGCGCCGTCGGCATCGCCCTTCTTGATCGCCACGCCGCCGGGACATGACAACGACCAGCCTTTGGGACCGTTCTTCACGGCCTCGGCGCCCCAACGCACGAACTCCTCGACGTAACGCTGATAGTTCGTGAACAATATCCACGGCTGCACATCGGACCACGGCGCGCCTGTATAGTGCTGGATGCGCTTCAGCGAATAGTCGACGCGCGGCGCATCGAAGAGCGCCAGCGGGCGCACGCCGTGAGTGCGATCGAGCCGCAAGCCGTCGACCACAGAGTCGTTGACCTGGCTCAAGCGCGGCGCAGGAAAATGCCGCGCCAAATCCTCCGCCGGCACCGCTTCGAACGCGGCGCCGCCAGCGGCATCGAGCACGAACGAGTACGGGATCTCGGCCTCACTCACGCCGACGCTGATTTCGGCGCCGTAGTCTTGCACAAGAAAATCGAGCTGCTGAATCAGGTAGTCCCGAAAGAAGCCGGGCTGGGTTATACTCACCCCGTAATCGCCAGGCCACGTCAGCTGACCGTACGCGCGAGCCAGCCGCGGCGCCGGGCCGCCGGGCAAGTAGGCGACGCGGAGTTCAGGATAGTGAAACGCCGCGCGTTCCTCCTGACTGGGGGCAACACCATCTTCGGCGAAGCGGTGCATGGCCGCCAAAAGCGCTTCGACCGCCTGTGAGTGCAGGCGCTCAAGCATGTCGACGGCATCAGTTGGGTTCTTGGCTCGGTGCATGGGAGGGGCATCCCCCTCCCCGCACGCGGCGTCAAGGGCCCGTCAGCTGACGCGCGCGATCGGATCCACGAGGCGTGAGCGACGATAGGCGGTGTGGGTCATATTGACGGAGCCGGCGACCAGGAGACCAAGCGGCGAGGAATACGGAAACGAGGTTTCGGTCATGATGACGCTGGTGCCGGGCCGCATCATGGCCGCCGGCAGCGTGACGTTCGAGTTCACAGCCAGCGGGCCCATGCCTTGGCCCTCGCTCCAGACCACGCGCGCGGTGCTGCTGTCCTCGATCAAGATAGAGGTGATGCGAATCTGGATGCCCGTGTCGGGTTCCGGATACATGAGCGTGTCGGTCGCCGACCAAAGCCCCGACATTTCCGAGTTCGAGACTTCGGTGTCGCGCGAGATGACGTCGGCGAGCGAGGCGGCCACGTTCTGCACGCGGCGATTGACCGCGAGCATGTCGATGAGTTCGACCGAGCCAAACAACAAGAACACCATCATTGGCGCCAGTATCGCGAACTCGAGCGCGGCGAGGCCGCCGGTGGCGCGGGCGAATTTGCGGAAGCGCTGCATGAGTTTCATCAGAACGGCTCGTTGCGGAACATCATGGTGGAGACGATGATGCGCTCGCCGCCGTCGGTGTTGGCGAAAATGCGCTCGAAGAGCGGCGTCAGCACGTGCCAGCGATAGTAGGCGCGTACAACCACGATGTCGGACGATCCGCCCGGTTGATAGCCGAAGCCGCTGTCGTCGAGGGCGCCGTTGACGATCGGATCGTTGTTGGCGATGGCGGCGAATGAAGGATAGCGCTGAACGTCGAGGTAGAGATTGGCGGCGCAATCGACTGCCAGGAAGCGCGCGAACTCCGCGCACAACTCGTCCTTGATCTGGCCGGCGCTCATGCCCGCGTCTTGAGCCTGACCGGTGCGGATTTGGCGCCCGACGGCGGTTACCGCAAAGTCGAGATTGGTTTGAGCAAGGCCGATCATCGAGACTTCGGCAGTGCCTACAACCAATGTGAAGAAGGGGATGATCACGAATGCGAACTCGATCGCGGCCGAGCCGCGACGCGCGCGGGCGAACCGCGCGATGTTCGCTTTCAGCGATTTCAACGCCGTGAACATAGAGCCTCCGGACGCAACTATCGCGCCGAAGCACTGCAAAACCGTCAAACGAAAGCGTTAATCGGGATTAGTTGTCCCCAGCCGCCGATGCGCGGCCGGCGATCTGTTCGTTCACCGCGGCAGAGTCCTCGCCGTCGCCGATATCGGGACGCGGACGGCACAGAGGCGTGCACTCGAGCCGCGCGGTGGCGCCGCCGCGCGTCACCATCACCACATCGGTCTCATCCGGCGCCACAACAACGCGTCCAGAATAGAGAACGCGCCCGCCGGCGCCGACAACCACCAGATTGGTGGAGCCATAGGAGCGGCCGGTCACAAACAAGAAGCGGTCGTTCTGCACTGAAACGCCAGCGATGCTCGGGTTTCCGACCGCCACGCCTTCTGCCGCTTCCGACAATCTCACTGGGAACGCCTGATCCAAAGCGACGCGGATGTCACGCGCGAACGCCGGCTCGGCCGCCGCCACAAGAACTGCGGCAATCGCAAACGTCGCCGTCAACGGACGAAACCCTGACATCGGCTTTTCCCCTCGTACTATTGTTTATCAGGTACGCGCGAATGGTTGCCGTATCGCTAAAATGCGCGCACTTCGAATGCAGACAAATTAGTGGAATTTTTACTCATTCTATTGGCCGGAGCATTAACAGCGTTCGGATAACCTCCCCCTTGCGTCTGGTATGGGTGTCGAGTGCGACGCTTTACCCGGCCGGTAAAAGCACTCGACTGAATGGAGAAGTAAAATGATCGTGTCTCTGAAGAAGTTCCTGAAGAACGAAGATGGCGCCACCGCAATTGAATACGGCCTGATCGCCGCTTTGATCGGCGTCGTCATCATCACGGCCGTTGGCCTGGTTGGCACCAACCTCGACACGCTGTTCCGCGCGATCGCGGCGGCCCTCTAATCAAGCGGCGGGTCGCGATCCGACCCGCACGTCCTTGAAGTTCCCCTCCTCAAACGCCGCCCGAGAACCGGGCGGCGTTTTCCTTTTAAGGCTTTCTTGAGGCGGCTCAGCACTACTGCCGCCATGCTTGACTTGTTCGCCGTCGCCGCTTTCGCTGGCCTTTTGGTTTTCGCCGCAGCCGCGGACATCGCGCGCTACACCATTCCCAATTGGGTTTCGTTGGCGCTCACCGGCGTCTTCGTCATCGCCGCGCTGTTTGCGCAAGCGCCGCTTGCGCAAATCGGGGCTCATTTAGCGTTTGGCTTCGGGGTCCTGGTCGTCGGCTTCTTCCTGTTCCAGGCTGGCGTGTTTGGAGGCGGCGATGCAAAGCTCCTTGCCGCCGCGGCGGTGTGGACAGGCTTTGGAGCCTTTCCGCAATTCTTGTTTTGGACAGCACTTGCTGGCGGCGCGCTGGCGCTCGCGCTCTTGGCCGCGCGTCAGCTGATCAAACAAGGCGACGGGCAGCCGTTGTTCGTAAATCAATTGCTAACGAAGGCCGCAGGCATTCCGTACGGCGCCGCGATCATGACTGGCGGGCTCATCGCGATTCCGTCGCTGCCACTCTTCACCAGCGCGTTAACCACACCTTAGGCCGGACCATGATTTGGTCGCCTAGGATGCGCGACCGGGGATCGCGGGGAGAAGAACAACATGTCAGCGCGCCAGCTGATCGTCTTGGCCATTGCCGCCGTCGCCGCCATCGTTGCGTTGGTGCTCATTCGCGGCATGAGTTCGCGCAACGAGCCTGCGGTTGAGAGTTCCGCGCCGGTCGGGGGCGAGCAAGTGCTCATCGCGACGCGCGACATTCCTCAGGGCGCGGCGCTCGCGCCGAGCGACCTGGCAGTGGCTGTGTTTCCTGCGGCGTCGGTGTCGCCTTCGTTCATCAGCATCGCCAGACAGCCCTCGGCGCAAGCCGACTATGTCGGCGCGGTTACGCGCCGCGCCATCGTGCAAGGCGAGCCGATCACAACCAATGCCGTGATTCAGCCGGAAGGGCGCGGCTTCATGGCGGCGCAGCTGGAGCCCGGCTTCAGAGCGGTGGCCGTCGAAATTACCGCGAACACCGCCGTCGGCGGTTTCATTCAACCGAACGATCATGTCGACGTGATCGCCACCTATCGCGTGCAAGGCGGCGACAGCGGCGGCCAGGAGCAGGTGCGCAGCGACATCATACTTCGCGACGTTCGCGTGTTGGCGATGGGAGAGACAACACAGCCGCAAACCGGCGGCGAAGCGCCTCAGAAACTGGATGCGCCCTTCGCGGTGCTCGAGCTTTCGCCGGAGCAAGCGCGTGTGTTGTCGATGGCCGACGACATGGGGGAGATCGATCTCGCCCTGCGCGGCGTTCAGGCTGAAACGGTCGGTCTCAATCGCGGAAGCGACGCAAATCTTGGTCAAACCAGCGGCGGCGTGCGCGTTCACGCTTACGGCGCAGTGGTTGGGGATAATTGATGAGAGCAGCTCTGAACATGCGCTCGACGCTGGCAACGATCGCTTCAACGGCCGTTGCGCTGGCTCCGGGGTACGCGGCGGCGCAGGTTGAGCCGCCAAGCGCTACGTCGATCAGCATCACGCGCAGCGGGGGCTCGCAATCGGCGTCGCTAGTGCTGCCATTCGGCAAGTCAGCAATTATTGACTTGCCGTCGGATGCTCGCGACATCCTGGTGTCGAACCCGCAAATCGCCGACGCAACCGTGCGTACTTCACGACGCGCCTACGTCATCGGGCGCGCGCTCGGACAGACAAACATCTTCTTCTTCGACGCCAATGGCCGTCAAATCGCCAATGTCGAAATTCGCGTGGAGCCGGATGTCGCGCCGCTCAACGAGCTGATGCGACGTCACATGCCGGACGCAAACATCACCGCTGAAGCCATCAATGCGTCCGTTGTGCTGTCGGGCACCGCGTCGAGCGCCGCAGAGGCGGATCGCGCTCACCAGCTCGCGCTGACCTTCTTGGGCATTGCCGGCGGCGAAGGCTCGGGCGATGCGCCCGTCGGCGGACCGCACACGCCCGGCACGCCCAACCCGGGCGGCAATGCGCCGCGCGTCATTAATCTCATCCAAGTTCAAGGCAGCGAGCAGGTGCTGGTGCGCGTGCGCGTCGTCGAGATGAGCCGCGCGATGGTGCGCCAGCTCGGCATCAACGGCAATTACGAAGAGATCATCAATCAGTTGCTGCCGGAGGACGCTTTCGTCACGCTGGCCACGCGCAACGGATTTTCGATCAACGGCAGCCTGTTGGGCGGTCTCGATCTTTCCGGCGGCATCGCTGAGAACATCCTGCAGCCGGGCTCTCTCACCTATCCCGGGCCTAACGTGATTGACCCGGAATTGCCCACCGATACTGGCGGCGTCGGCGGCTATGAGTTCGACCCATCAACCGGCGAGGTCACCTACGGCCCGGCGCGCGTGCAAACCGATCGCTCGACAGATGCGTCGATCCAAGCCTTCGAGCGTGCGGGCCTGTTGCGTGTGCTGGCTGAGCCGAACCTGACGGCTATTTCAGGCGAGTCCGCGCGTTTCTTGGCGGGCGGGGAATTTCCTGTGCCGGTCGCTTCGGACGAAGGGCAGATTTCCGTCGAGTTCAAACCGTTCGGCGTCGGGTTGGCGTTCACCCCGGTAGTGCTCTCGGGCGGGCGCATTTCGCTCAAGGTGTCGACCGAAGTCAGCGAGCTTACCTCGGAAGGCGCAGTCAACACCGGCGACCAAGTGGTGCGCGACCAAAGCGGCAACGCCACCATCATCCGCGGCATCACCATCCCGGCGCTGCAAGTGCGGCGTGCGGAGACGACCGTTGAGATGCCGTCGGGCGGTTCCATCGTGTTGGCGGGCCTCATTCACGAGCGCTCACGGCATGCGGTCGAGGGCATACCCGGGGCCATGGATGCGCCGATCATGGGCGCCCTCTTCCGCTCGCGCGATTTCGTCAACAACGAGACGGAACTCGTCATCATCGCGACGCCTTACCTGGTGCGGCCGACGTCGCCGGAAAATCTGCGCTCGCCAGCTGATGGGTTCATGAATCCAAGCGAGCGCGAAAGCCTGCTCACGGGCCGGCTCAACCACCTTTATCGCCCCGTCGACGATTCCAGCCGCGAGCGCGACGAGGGAGGTCTGCAAGGCCCGCACGGGCACGTGATCGAATGAGGCACGTTATGAAATCGCGTCTTCCCCTGCTTGTGCTCGGCTTGAGCGCGCTCGGCGCCTGCGCAAGCGTGCCTGAACCGAAGGGGCCGCCCGTGGCCAGCGCTATGGACCGGCACCGGATCAATGTCACCCAGACGAGCGAACGCCTGGATATCCCCGTGTCGCCGGGCGCCACATCGCTCGATAACGACGCGCGCGACCAGTTGCGCCTGCTCGCAGACAACTACCTGCGCTACGGCCATGGCGCTCTGGTGATGAGCACGCCGTCTGGCGCTGCAAACGCGGACGCTGCCTCAATGCTCGCTCATCAGGCGCGCATGTCGTTGGTGGAATCCGGCGTTTCATATGCGGCCGTCGCCGGTTCGACTTATGACGCGTCCGGCGCCGCGGATGCGCCGATCATCGTGAGCTTTTCGCGCTTCGAGGCGGAAGCGCCCGAGTGCGATCCGCTCTACACGCAGGACCTAGGCCACCAGAGCAACAACCAAGCATGGGCGAGCTTCGGCTGCGCGACGCAAGCCAATCTGGCGGCTTTGGTGGAGGATCCGGCGGATTTGCTCGGACCACGTGACGAAGATCCACGCGACGGCGGTCGACGCGACACCGTCTTTGGCCATTATCGCGAAGGCACTCCGACGCATGCGCAACGCAGCGATGACGAGCGCGCTTCTGTAAGCACAGCTGTGCGGTGAGGTTGAGCAACGATGACGCATCCTGCTTCTGATCCTGCCTGGAACCTCGAATCCGACGAGCAAGAATTCGTCTTGGAGGAGGACGAATCTTTCGGCGTTGGCGAGATCGAAGCTGGCGAACCTCCGCCGTTCGATGTCGAGACCGATGACGCGTTGGACATCGAACCTGAGACCAGCGTCAGCGCTTTCAGCCTGAGCACAGCGGCTCCGGCGGCGGTGACCCCTGTGCTTTCGCGCGAGCCGGCGCACGTCACCGAGCAGCCCGTGCCGCGCATCACCGTGCACGCGGCGTGCGATCGTCCCGAGATCGCCGACATGATCTCCGGGATTTCCGCCGATCGCAGAATGGCGCGCGCTGAAATCAGCGTCGAGCCCGGCGGCATCAATGCCGCGATCACACGGTTTGCCAGCCAGGCGAGCCCCAATCTGCTCATCATCGACAGCCAGCAGCAGGGCCCAGCCATGCTGCACAGCCTCGACCGGCTGGCAGAGGTGATCGAGCAAGGCACCAAGGTCGTCATCATTGGGGCGGTCAACGACATCGGACTCTTCCGCGAATTGATGTCGCGCGGCGTCAGCGAATACATCGTGCCACCCATCGGCGCCGTCGATCTGATCCGCACCATCTGCGGGCTCTACGTCAACCCCGACAAACCGTTTGCCGGGCGCGTGATCGGCGTGATCGGCGCGCGCGGGGGCATCGGCGCCTCAACGATCGCGCACAATTTGGCGTGGTCAATCGCGGAACGGCTCGAAACCAACGCCACCCTCCTCGACCTCGACCTGTCGTTCGGAACCGCGGCGCTCGACTTCAACCAAGACCCGCAGCAATCGATCGCGGACGCCCTGATGGCGCCGGACCGCGTCGACGATGTGTTCCTGGAGCGTGTCACCACCAAGCAAACGCAGCGTCTGCAGATGCTGACGGCGCCGGCTACGCTGGAGCGCGAATTCGAACTCGACCCACAGTCGTTCGAGATGGTGATCGAGCGCGTGCGCCGCACCAGCCCATTCGTAGTACTCGACCTGCCGCACACCTGGAACACCTGGGTCAAGCAGACTCTGCTCGCGGCCGACGACGCGGTCATCGTGGCGGGCCCCGACCTCGCGAGCCTGCGCAACACGAAGAACATTTGCGACCTTCTGAAGGCGATGCGCCCATACGACTCGCCGCCTACTGTCGTGCTGTCGATGGTTGGCGTTCCGAAACGTCCGGAAATTCCCTTCAAGGACTTCGCAGAAGCGCTTGGGGCCGAACCCATCGCATCCATCGCCTTCGATCCGCAATTGTTCGGCATGGCCGCCAACAACGGCCAAATGGTTGGCGAAGTGGCCGCGCAGTCCAAGACGGCGATCGCGCTCGATACGCTCGCGTCCTCGCTTACCGGTCGTAAACCGATTGAGACCAAGAAAACTCCTGCGAAGCCAAGAATCCCATTTTTGAGTCGCTGAAGGCGGGGTCATGTTCGGTAAGCGGAGTCTCGACGGCACGCCTGGGGCCTCGCCCGCAACGCCCG
Organism: uncultured Terricaulis sp.; assembly: GCA_964423825.1. Lineage (GTDB taxonomy): Bacteria > Pseudomonadota > Alphaproteobacteria > Caulobacterales > Aquidulcibacteraceae > Vitreimonas. Next base: position 8,288 of record CAYRHK010000093.1, read on the forward strand.
CAAACCCGGCGCCTGCGGCCGCGCGCGTGCAAGGCGCCGTCAAGCCCGCCGCACAGCCTCGCCCCGCCGCGCAGCCGCAACGCGCAGCGCCCAGCGCTCCCGCGCCGCAGCCGCCGCGCGCTAAAGAGCCCGAGATCGCAGAGACTTCGGAGTATCGGTCGGAGGCCTATTACCGGGTCAAGTCCACGATCTTCAATGCGCTGATCGAGACCATCGATCTGACGCAGCTCGCCCAACTCGATCCCGAAAGCGCGCGCGACGAAATCCGCGACATCGTCGCGGAGATCATCTCGATCAAGAACGTGGTGATGTCGATCGCGGAGCAGGAAGCGCTGCTCGACGACATCTGCAACGACGTGCTTGGCTACGGTCCGCTCGAGCCGCTGCTTGCGCGCGACGACATCGCCGACATCATGGTCA
>CAYRHK010000094.1:0-8700 GCA_964423825.1 uncultured Terricaulis sp.
CTATGGTGAAGGACGGCCAAGGCGCGGTGATCGAAGCCCCTGACACCCTCCATCAGCCCTCGGGCGAACGGATGGCCATTTATGACGCCGCCATGCGCTACAAGGCCGAGGGGCGCGACCTCATCATCTTCGCCGGCAAAGAATACGGCACCGGTTCTTCCCGCGATTGGGCCGCCAAGGGCACGCGCCTTCTCGGCGTGCGCGCGGTGGTCGCCGAAAGCTTCGAACGCATCCACCGCTCTAACCTGATCGGCATGGGTGTTGTGCCGCTGCAGTTTGTCGATGGCCAATCCTGGAGCGGTCTGGGACTCACCGGCGCCGAAGCCGTCTCAATCGCAGGGGTCGCCGACTTGTCGCCACGGCAACGCGTGACGCTCAGGATCGCCCGCTCCGGCGGGAAGGCGGAGGAGGTCGAAGTCCTCTGCCGGATCGACACTGAGAATGAGGTCGAATACTTCCGAAACGGCGGTATCCTTCAGTATGTATTGCGTGGGCTGGCGAAATCGGGGTGACATGGCGGCGCAATCGTCCCGTCACGCCTGTGTGATTAGAACGCTGGAGCCAGCTTAGTCATGCTTGGCGCCATGGTGGCTCGGCTAATTATTGCCTTCCTGATCGCCCTGTCGACGGGCGTGCCGCTCGCGCACGCCCAAACCGAAGGCGAGCGCGCGCGTGTGGTCGTCGAGCTGTATACCAGCCAGGGATGCACCCAATGTCCGCGCGCGAACCGCCTGCTGGGCGCATTTGCACGCGAAGATGGCGTCCTCGCGCTCACCTTTCCCGTGGGCATCTGGGACTATCTGGGCTGGCGCGACACCTTTGCCCGCCCCGAGTTCGCCGAGCGCCAGCGCGTCTACTCATCGACCTTGCGCGTGCGCGGGCGCTTTACACCTCAACTCGTGATCAACGGCGCCCACCAAATGAGCGCCTCGGATTGGGACGAAGCCCGCGCGGCCTTTGCCGCGCAGCAAGCAGCCGCCGCACCCGCAGGAGCGCCAGACGCCTCCATCACCCGCTTGCGCAACAACCGAGTGCGGGTCACCATCGGCGCTGGTGCAGCGAACGCGCCCGCCGATATTTGGCTCATCGCCTTCGACCCGGGCCCGATCGACGTTGTCATAACCGGCGGCGCCAACATCAATCGCAGCATCGCACACTACAACCTGGTGCGCACGATCGAGCGCTTGGGAACCTGGGAGGGCGGCGCGTCATGGTACGAACGCACGCACTGTGTCCCGGAATGCGCTGTAATGGTGCAAACAGCGAACGGCGGGCCGATCCTAGCGGCGGCCTATACCTCGCGCCCGCGCCGTTACTGACCGCCGCTGGGCAACAAGCTCGCTAGCGCCGGCGCCAAGTTCGCCGCGGCGTCGTCAGACAACGCATACGCCCACCCAGCGCTGCGGTTGTTGATGGCCAGCGCAGCTTGTTCCTGCTCCGGGCCAGCAGCCTGAGCCACCAGTTTTAGCCACACCTGCCCATCGCTCTCAATCAGTTCGCCCTCAAGCGCGACTCCATCAAAGGTCAGCGCCCGCAAACGCCCCCGCACCGCGCCACTGATGGCCGGCGCGGTGCGCACATCGACCGGCTCAAGACCGGTCAATGCTTCAGCGACGCCGGCCAGTTCCACGCCAGCGGGAATGCCAAGGGCTGGCGAAGCGATGCTCCATGCCGCGTCCGCGCTTTCCCGCGCCAGCACGTAGCCACGCCCCTCAGATGGGCTGATCTCGACGCGCGCCAATCGCTCCGGTCCGAATTCCAATGGCCGCAAATCCATCCAGGTCGCAACGTCCCGCAATGGCGCGAGGTCCCCTTGCACCGACCAGGTTTGCGCTTCGTCGGGCGCACGCACATACGTGCCGCTAGTTTCGACGCCGAGAATGAGGTTCACCAGAAGCGCACCGCGACCGTCTTCGATGGTCAGCAGAATGCCGCGCCCGCCCTCTCGCGGATCGGTGACGCCGAGCCGCTCGTGCTTGGAGGCGTCATTGGTCATGCGGCGCACGTAGCGCAACCGCTCCAAGCCCTGCGCCAGCTGATCCAAGCGCGACTGCAACACCGGATAATCGTCGCGGTCGCGCATCGCCCAACCGCGGGCGGTGCGTTCGATGCGATAGCTGGCCTCGGCGCTCGTGACCGTGATGCGCTGTGCGCCGTCGATCGTCTCTGTCAGGCCGGGCACGACAAATCCCCCGACGCCGCCGGAGTGAAGTGAGCGCGACTCAATCCCAAGCGTCACCGCAGCCACCAGAACAAGCCCGGCAGCGGCGAGGAACATTGTCCACACGCGTCCGCGTCGCCGTTCAGCGATCTCCGTGGTCATGTGCGCCCCCTCCCTTGTCGCTGACGCCGCCAGAACAGGAAGAGACCCGCACCGGCGACGAGCAGCGGCGCGAGCCACACATTTATGAACACCACCAGCGCTTCCAGGCGGCTAATGTCCCCACGCAATGTTCGCTCGACGTCGCGCAATTCACCCCGCACCTCGAGCACGCGGGACCGGAATCGTTCGATTTCGGCGGCCTCTTCAGTGGTGAGTTCTGCGCCAAGATCGCCAGCGAAGAACCCCGAACCGCGGCCCCCTTCCTGCAGCTCCGCCAAGCGCGCCTCGGTCTCGGCCAGTTCGCCTTGGAGCTCTTCTTGTCGGCGCTGGATGCGCCGTGTCGCATCCGCTTCCAGTTCGTCCACCAATTCCATACGCCGCAATGATGGCGCGCGCGACCGCAACGACACCAATGCATCAGAACCGCCAAGCACGTCGATGGCGTTGAGCGCAAACGAGGCGTTGTCCAGCGCTGGCGCGCCGGAACGCGGATCCACATAAAAATCATCGGCGAGGAAGTCGGTGTCGGCGACGATCACCAATTCGACGGGCGCCGCGGCTTGCGCAAGATGCGGCGCCGCAGGCGCGGGACCTGGCGCAGCCACGCCAGCCTCCGGCGCCGCCGACGCGCTCGGCGCAGGCGCGCCCTCGGGGAATGCGGAGGCGACAACGCCCGACAAGCGCAGCGCGATCGTCTCAATCCGCCCCCCGCTTTGCGGCCAAGTGCTGAGCACTTCAAACGGCGATGGCCGCGCCAGCGCCTCTTCCGCCGACATGCGCATCGTGCGCCCGCTCGTGCGCACCAGCGCAACCACGCTCACCCCTTCGCGCTCGCTCGATGTAAGCGCGCCGGACAAGCCAAAATTGATGCCGCGCTGCAGCCAAGCGGTCATGAGGTCTTCATCGTCCAATTGATCAGGCGGCGTGGTGAAGAACAGCGGCTGCGGCGCGTTCACCGCCTCGCCAGTTTGGGGGTCCTGCGCCTGAACCGGCAGCGCGCCTTGCAGATCAAGTACAACCCCGGGCGTCATAGCCACGCCCCACGCCGACAACAGCGGCTCAAGATCGGAGGAGACCGGCGCCGGCCCGGTTGGATTGAACGGATTGAAGCTGTCCTCGCTTTGCGAGGCAACCAGCGAGGCTGGATCGAGCGCGATGAAGGCGCGGCCCTTGCGCATCACGAACTGGTCGATGGCGTACAGTTGCGCCTGAGTGAGCGTCCCCGGGTGAACGATCGCCAGCACGTCAACATCAGGGATGGTGGTGAAGTCCGGCGCCAGCGTCTGCACGTCGAGCAGGCGCCCCAGCTCCACTGAAAACACGCTTTGGCCTGCCCCGCCAAAAGGATTGGCTGCCATCGCCGGGTCAAGTGGCAACGAAGTGATCAATGCCACACTGGTGCGCTCAGGGTTCTCCAGTTCAAAGATGAGACGCGTTAGTTCGTACTCCAGGAACGGCTCACGTTGGGGATCGAACACGGGGATAGTGCGGCGTTCGTCGATTGCGTTTGCGCCACTCAGGCCAAAATAGATCGGGTCAGCGCCTTCGTAGGGATTGAAGGGCTGCACCCCCGCTTCCACGGCGTCGTCTTCCTCTTCGGAAAACGCTTCGACATTGACCTCCGCGAACCGCACCCGGCCATGCGAGCGCGCCGCGAAGGTCTGCAACATCTCTCGGACCCGCGACGCGTAAGCCTGCAGCTGCGGCGACACCGCCGCCGCATCGCGCGAATAGTACAATGTGAGCTGCATGGGTTCGCTCAAATCGTCGAGCGTGCGTTGTGTGCCGGGACTCAAAGAGTACAGATGGTTCTCTGTAAGATCGACCCGCCACGAACGGAACCATGAGTTCGCGACCACGTTGGCCGCGACGAACGCTATGAACAGCGCCAGCGCGGCAAGCCAGGCGAAACGACGAGCGCTCATCGGTTAGCCTCCCCGCCGTGCATCGACCGCCAGCACCGTATACGTCAGGCAAAGCGCGATAAGCGAACCAAAGTAAAACAACGAGCGAAACTCCACGACGCCGCGCTGAGCGGCATCGAAGTGGTGCATGATGGAAAACCGCGCGACCGCTTCGGCGATGGCGCCGCCGACGAAGCCGGCAAAGAAATCCTGAACCAGCGGCAGGCCCAGCACCGTGAGCAGGAAGGACACAAGCACCGCCAACACGAACGCCACGATCTGCGCCGGCGTCAGCGCCGACATCGCCGATCCGATGGCTATGTAGGCCCCCGCCATCAACAAGCTTGCGAGATAGGCGGTAAAGATCGCTGCATTGTCGGGTGAGCCCAGAACATTGACGGTGATCCACAACGGCGTGGTCAACAGCAGCGCCACGCCTGCGATGCTCCAAGCCGCCAGAAACTTGCCGACCACCAGCGACCAAGTCGGCGCCGGCAGCGTCAACAACAGTTCAATTGCGCCCGAACGCGCCTCCTCCGACCAGAGCCGCATCGCCACCGCCGGCAGGAACACCATGAAGATCCAGGGGTGGAACGCGAAGAACGCCGTTAAGTCGGCGCGGCGATTGTCGAAGAAGCCGCCGACTTGAAACGTGAACAGCCCGATCGCGAACAGGAACACCGCCACGAACACATAGGCCGTCGGCGTGGTGACATAAGAAAGCAACTCGCGCCGATAGACCGCGAGCATGCTGGCGAGACCCGGTCGTTTCGTCACGCGCGCTCCTCCCCGCGCGTAAGCGCCAAAAACGCCTTCTCCAGACCGCCATGCTCTTCAATCAGCGCTTGCGGCGTCTTGTCAGCCAGAATGCGGCCACGATCGATCACGATGGCTCGGGTGCAAACCGCCTCCACCTCTTCGAGACTATGCGTGGAAATGATCAAACCGCGATCTTCTCCGAGTTTCTTGATCAAGTCGCGCACCGCCAGCCGCTGGTTGGGATCCAGGCCGTCAGTAGGCTCGTCCAGGATCAGCAGCATTGGATCGTGCAGCAGCGCCGCCGCAAAGCCGACGCGGCGCCGGTAGCCCTTGGAGAGAGTATCGATGGGACGATCGATGCTGTCTCCCAAACGCGCGTCCTGTGCGGCGCGCCTGACTGCATGCCGAGCGGCTTCCTTGGTCATGCCGCGGGCCTCGGCCACGAAGCGCAAGAACGACCACGGCGTCATCTCCCCGTAGAGGGGCGCGCCTTCTGGCAAATAGCCTACCCGCTCCTGCGCACGGCGGCGCTCCTGCGCGACATCGATGTTGAAAACCTTGGCGACGCCTTCGTCAGGCTCAAGATAGCCGGCGATCATGCGCATCGTTGTGGTTTTGCCGGCGCCGTTGGGCCCAAGGAAGCCAACGATCTCGCCAACGTCGAGCGAGAAGCCGATCCCGTCCACGGCGACGCGCCGGCCAAACGTCTTGCGAAGGCCGTCGACCTGCAAAAGCATGTGGATTATCGAACCCCGTAAAAGTGCGGGCCCGCTCTTAGGGCGCTTTTCGGCAAAACGCCACCTCGTTCTTGGTCCTGGGGCGCTCCATCGCGGCCGAATCGATTCTTGGGAAAACTTGAGAAGACGTTAGCGTTCCCGTGCACCCATCCCAACCGCACCAACCGAGCCGGCCAGACCGGCCGCGCCATCGAGCGCGAAAGCCATCGACGGCGGATGACCACGAAATCTCTGAAAACGCCGCGTTTTTGAGCGCACCGCTTCTGCGTTAGGAACAACGCTTCATTTGTTTAGGAGAGTGCGGCCAGCCGAAGCGCGCGCCGAGGGGGGCTGGGGGGGCTGATGGATTCCCCGACGCGAGCCTTTCTCCGGCTGGCCACGGTGTTAAGGTCACCCGCCGATGGGGCGAGAGCAAGTGGAAAAGTTGGCCAAATACCGACCTTGGGGCTATTTAATTGTATAGCTCACAAGCTATCCACAACGGCCGCTCGTTGGCTCGGAAATGACAAAGCTCGCGGGGCCGAATAGCGTGACAGCACGGGTGTTCTTCGAGCGCAAGGAACTGGAACGCCTCCTTCGCTTGTACGGGCTGATGGTGGCGGCGGGACAGTGGCGAGACTATGCGCTTGATGCGCTAGCCGACCGGGCTCTGTTCAGCGTCTATCGGCGCACCGCCGAAGCCCCCCTCTACCAGATTGAGAAGCGCCCCGCCGACGCCCGCAAGCAGGGCGCATTCAGCGTCCGCGCCATGGACGGCCGCATCCTCAAGCGCGGCAACGATCTCGAACTCGTGGTGCGCGTGCTGTCGCCGCGTCCTGTTCGCGTGTTGGTCGAATAGAAAACGCCCCGGTCTCGCGACCAGGGCGTTTGCCGATCCATTGTTCTCCGCGATCAGTTCCGCGACGACAGTAGACTCAAGATGAATTGGAACAAGTTGATGAAGTTCAGATAGAGGCTAAGCGCCCCGTAGGTGCTGCCAACCGCCATGGCGCGCCGGTCGCCGCCCAATTGATAATACATGTTCTTCAACCGCTGGGTGTCGTAGGCCGTGAGGCCCGCGAACACGAGCACGCCGATCACCGAAATCGCGAAAGCCAGCGCTGAGGACGCCAAGAACATGTTCACGATCGACGCGATGATCAGGCCGATAAGGCCCATGATCAAAAAAGTGCCGAATCCGGTGAGGTCGCGTTTGGTCGTGTAGCCCCAAAGACTGAGGGCTCCAAAGGAAGCCGCCGTGATCAAGAATGCTTTGGCGACGATGGTCATGCCGTCGGGAATGCGCGCATACACATAGACGATGGCGCCCATGCCCACGCCGATCAGCGTCACCACGCTCCAATAAATGAGGTTCGCCGCCGTCGGTGAGGGGTTGCGCATGACGAAGCTGGAGATCAGCAGAATGGCGAGCGGCCCAAACATCACGACGTAGCCGAGCGGCGGCGTCAGCAACGTCAAAGTCAGCGCTTGGTTCGACCCGACAATGTAGGCCAGGGCGCCAGACAGCAGCAGTCCCAGACCCATTTTATTGTAAATACTCAACATGAAGCCGCGCAGGCCGGCGTCGACCGCCATGTCCGCGCGCCCGATCGGCGCCGATCGGGACTGGGCGTGGTAGTCGCTCATGGAATTAACCTCCTCTTTCGCGGATGCTTGCCCGCCAATATGGTCGCTATATGGCGTCGGCGTTCGCCGCCGGCAAGCCAAACCAAGCAAGGCTAAACCCCTAAGTTTCGTGGCGTTTTGGCGTTGGCGCGAGACTTGGTGTATGCAAGCGCGAAGCGGTCGAGTCACGCGCGGGCCAGCGCGGCGACACCAAGGGGCGAGCCGGCGTGGCGGACGAAAACAAACCTGACGGCCCAGACGAGACGCTCCCGCCCGGCGGCGGCGATCAGCCCACTGTCGACGACCTAGGCGCTGCCGAGCCGCAGCCAAACTTGGAACTTGAGCGCGCGCCTTCGGCCGATGATCCCGCTGAATTATCGCACGAGACCTCCATCGCGCCTTTGGCGTCGGACCCCACCACGGAAATAACCTCTGGCGACGATCTCTTTGCCGATCCGCCCCCAATCGGATCCCCCGAACCTCCCCCGCCGGACCCAATCCACTTTGCCGAACCGCCGGTGGCCGAGCCCCTCGATCCACCCCCGTCACTCATTGACCCCTACGAAGCTGGACGCGCACAGGGCCTCGCCGCCGAACCGGTGGTGGCCGAGGCGGCCGATTTAACAGCGCCGTCGCGCTTCGAACCCAACGACACCGGGCATGCGCAGGGCCTTGCCGTCGAGTCCCCGGCGATCGAATCCGCCATCGAACCGCCGGAAACGGGCTTCGCCATCGAACCGGCGGAGGCGAGTTTCGTCATCGAGCCCACGGCCGTGGAACCCGCCGACGAATTGCCCGAGACAAGTTTCGCCATCGAACCGCCGGCCGTCGAACCCGTCGACGAGTTGCTAAGCGAGAGCCCTGGTCCCGAGCCGCTCGCCAGCTCATCGCAGGCCGCCGCGTCCCCTGTCGGCGATCTTCCCGCGAACTTTTTCCGCGCTGCCGGCGACCCCGAAGAACTCCCGCCCGAGCCCCCGCCAACGCTGCTCCAGCGTGTCCTGGCGGACCTTCGCGACGCCGGTGAACGCGCTCAGGCTTTTTTCGAGCCGCGCTGGGTGGCGTTCTCTGGCGCCGCGCGCGCGTTCAGCGCGGATGCGTGGCGACGCCTCAAACGAATGCGCGCGCCTCGCAACTTGCGCGAGGTGGCGATTTGGAGCGGTTGGGGCGTCGCCGGATTGACCGCGCTCGCGGCCGGATTCTTCTTCTTCCTCACCGCCGGCATGCCTTCAACCGACGATCTCTGGGAAGCGCGCCAAGGTCAGAGCATCACCTTCGTCGACCGCAATGGCGACGTGATCTTTCGAGAGGGCGCCCAGATCGCGCCCCCGGTCGAACTCGAGAGCCTGCCGCCTTATGTCGCTCAGGCCTTCAT
>CAYRHK010000095.1:0-8695 GCA_964423825.1 uncultured Terricaulis sp.
CGGCTTCCACGAACTCCTTCCTGCGCAGCGCAATGGTCTGACCCCGCACAATGCGCGCCATCGTCAGCCACTCGACGGCGCCAATGGCGCAGAAAATCAGCACCAGATTCAGTGTCGGATTGTCAAACTGCACTACAGTCATCAGCACGATGACGAAAAAAATGAACGGGATCGAATAGAGGACGTCTACGAAGCGCATCATCAGGTCGTCGACCATGCCGCCAAAGAAGCCGGCGATCGCGCCCCAGGCGACGCCGATGGTCAGGGCCACCGCGGTCGCCGCGAGCCCCACCAGCAGGGAGATTCGCAGTCCGAACAACAGGCGCGCCACCATGTCGCGGCCTTCAGTGTCGGTTCCGAGCAGGTGCAATTCATTGAACGTCGGCGCGGTCGCTACGCTATCCTCGAAGATGGTCGCGTAGTCGTGGACCCAAAGCCATGGACCGAAGCAGGCGAGCAACGCCAGGATGGCCACCACATAGAGGCTCGCCACCGCCGCGGGATTGCGCATAAGCCGGCGCCAAGCGTCGTCCCACAATGAGCGGCCGCGAATGGCGCGCGGCGCTTCGCCGTCGTCTAGAGACAGGTCGGTCATGTGCGCGCTCTGGGGTCGAGGACGCGGTAGAACATGTCCGCCGCGAGATTGAGGACGAGGATCAGCACCGAGTAGACAAGCACCACGCCCATCACCAGCGTGTAATCGCGCTGCTGTGCCGCCAGCACGAATTGTTTGCCGATGCCGGGGAGCTGGTAGACAGATTCCACCACGAACGAGCCGGCCATGACGCCCGCGAGTGCGGGCCCGGCGTACGACACAATGGGCAGCAGTGCGATCGGCAAGGCATGGCGCAGAACGACCTGCATTTCCGGCAGGCCCTTGGCGCGCGCAGTGCGAATGGCGTTTGACCGCATGGCCTCGATCATGCTGGCGCGCATGAGCCTTGAGATGATCGCGATCAGCGGCAGCGAAAGCGTCAGCACCGGCAGCACTAGGTATCGCAGGCCGTATTCGTCGCGGTGCAAGCCCGCGGTCGGCATCCATTGCAATTGGACGCCCAGGCCCAACTGCAGCAATGGCCCCACCACGAGCGGCGGCAGGCACACGCCCGCTACCGCCAGCGCCATCACCGCGTAATCCTGGGCTTTGTTCTGGCGCAGCGCCGCCAAGACCCCCAAGCCACCGCCCACAAAAAGCGCCAGCGTCATGGCCGACAGCCCGAGCAAAGCGCTGGTCGGCGCACCCTCGGCGATAATGTCGATGACGTTCTTGTCCTTGTAGACCATGGAGGGGCCTAGATCGCCACGAACCAGCCCCCCCACGTAGCTGAACAACTGCTCGTGGATCGGCCGATCAAGACCATATTCGGCGACGAGGCGCCGCTCGATTTCTGGCGGCATCTGCCGCTCCTTGTCGAACGGCCCGCCGGGCGCCAGGTGCATGAGCACGAACGCAGCTGCGATGATCGCAAACAACGTTGGGATCGCAAAAACTAGGCGCCGAACGGCTAAGGCGAGCATCCCAACGTCCTGAAAGGCGAAATCAAGTAGCGCGGCGAACCTTGCTTCCCGCGTAAGCCATGTCAACTTGCGCTATGATCGAGATCCACCGTGTCAGTCCAGGCTTCGCCGTCGCCGCGCAATTGACCGCGACTGACGTGGCCGTGGCATCGAGAGAGGGATACCGGATCATCGTATGCAATCGCCCCGAGGGGGAAGAGCCGGGCCAGCCCTCGCAGGGGGAGATCGCCGCCGAAGCAGCTCGCCACGGTTTGGCCTTTATTGCCCTGCCGTTCGCCGGTCACCCCTCCCCAGACGCCGTGGCGGCCACCGCTACACTGCTTGACGGGGCTTCAGAACCGATCCTCGCCTATTGCCGAAGCGGCCGTCGCTCAATAATGGCGTGGGCTATGGCGCAAGCGTTGAGGGGCGCCATGACACCTGAAGAGCTGGTCGCGGCGGGCAAAACGGCGGGCTATGACCTTGCGGGGGCGCGAGAGGCGCTCGTTGCGCTAGCTCAGAAACCCTAGCCGGCAACGGGTGCGATAATGATGACGGCGATTTTGGCGAGCACGATTAGGGATAAAGCGAGCATCATTGTGCGCACACGATCTAACGTGAAGAGGATGAACGCGAGCGCCGAGGACATGGGCGCTGCGCTCGCAAGTCGCGGGCCAAGTCGACGAGGAGAGCCGGCGTGACCGACGTAACCCCGCCCGTGTTCCAAACCTCTGGTCCGGTTTGGCTGCGTGACTTCCGCTTCGGATTGACCGGTCTCACTGTTCGCAAAACCGGCGCGCACGTTCCCTATTCACCTTCCGTGTTGAAGCAGGTCAGCGCGTGGTTCGCTTACTTCTTCGCGGCGCAGCGCATCGAACCGGCGGAGCCGTCATTCAGCATTTACTTTACGCCCGAACGGGCGCGGCCTTGGTACTTGATTTGGGCGGTGGCCCGCGCTGCCGGCGCCAAGCTCGCCAAGGACGCCTCCCAGGCCGATGTGGTTATGCAGTTCGAAGATGCTACCTTCAGCCCCAATCCGGCGCCGGCGCGGCTGAGGGACGGCGCCCAACTGGTAAACTTCGACTGCACCGACGTTTCAAAATCAGCGGTGGCCCGCGCTAGCGCTGTTGCTTTCGGCCATGCGCTTGCGGTCGACCCCACGACTCACGTCGGCCCTGCCGTGGAAAAGTCCGAGATCAACGCCGCCCACGATGGGCGCATCGTGCAGTGCCCGACCCAGCCGTTGCCGGGGCGCGTATACCAGCGTGTAGTCGACAACCGCGGCATAGACCCCAATCTTGTCGAGGACCTTCGCACCTGTACCGTTGCCGGCAGACCCGTGTGCGTGTTCATCAAGCGCCGCGAGGTAACCAAGCGCTTCCTCAATACGAATGTCGATGTGACGCTGAAGATGCCGGACGAGGTCTTCTCGGCGGAGGAACAACGGCGGATCGGTGCATTTGCGCGTGAGATCGGCTTGGAATGGGGCGGCGTGGACGTGCTGCGAGATCGTACCGATGGCAAGCTGTACATCGTGGACGCCAACAAAACCGATATGGGACCGCCGATTGCGCTCAATCTACCCGACAAGCTCAAGGCGACCCGCGCGCTCGCGTCGGCATTTCGCGAATTCGTGCGCAGACCGCGCGCTTAGGATCAGAAGATTATGGCGGCCAGCATTCCGTTCGTGCGCGACATGGAGTTTGTCTACGAGGAAGCGCAGGCCGTCAGCCCGCTCATCCGAAGACTGGTCGCCAACAACCCGAGCCCGTTTACCTACAAGGGCACGGGCGTCTACATAATCGGCCATGGCGAAGTGGCGGTCATCGATCCAGGGCCCGCAACGCCTGCCCACATCGATGCGATGTTGAGCGCCACGCAAGGCGAGCGCATCACTCACATCTTCGTCACGCATAGGCACATGGACCACAGTCCAGCGGCCCATCCATTGGCCGAGCGCACCGGCGCCAAGGTTTACGCGAGCAAAGAGCCCCCCAAGCCCAGCGATTGCGACGAGCTTAGGCTCGAGGCCGGCGACGATCACGGCTTTGAGCCGGACCATGATGTACAGGACGGCGAGCACTTCACCGGCCCCAACTGGACGATTGAAGCGGTCGCCACGCCCGGCCATACCACCAATCACATGGCCTATGCGCTGATTGAAGAGAACGCTCTCTTCCCGGGCGACCATATCATGGGGTGGTCGACGACGATCATTGGCCCGCCCGACGGCGACATGACCAAGTATCTCGAAAGTCTCGAAAAGGTGCGTGACAGCAACTACGCCACGCTGTGGCCCACACACGGCCCGCCCGTGCGTGAGGTGCGCCCGTTCATCGACGCGTATCTGGCGCATCGGCTAGGCCGTGAAGCCCAAATCGTCGCCCAGATGCAGAAGGGCAAGACCCAAATCAAGGACATGGTCTCCGAGATCTACGCGGACGTGGACAAGAAGCTGCATCCGGCCGCATGTCACTCGGTGCTCGCGCACATGATCCGCCTGGTCGCCCTCGGTCGGGTGGAGTGTTTCGGCGCGCCCTGCGTGGACACCATGTACGTCCTCAAGAGTTAACCCAAGGCGCGCAGGTTGCCGCGACAAACGATGCCCTATAGAAGGCACGCCGCTCGCATGGCGGCGCGGTGATGACGATAGATGTCTCGTTCCTGATCGCGGTTAAGAACGCCGCCGCCTACCTGCCGGGCGCACTTCAGTGCGCGCTCGACCAGAAGGATGTCTCCTTCGAAGCGATTGTGATCGATGATGGCTCCAGCGATGGCTCGATCGAGATCGCGCAACAATTCGCGGCGCGGGGCGAGCGCGTGCGCTTGGCGGGCAATGAAGGCACAGGCATTGCCGCGGCACGCAATACAGGCCTGGCGCTGGCCCGCGGGGATTGGGTCGCGATCCTCGACGCAGACGACCTCATCCATCCAAAGCGCTCGCGTCGGCTGCTGGAATTGGCTGGAGGCGGTTACGACATCGTGGCCGATAACCTGCTCCTCTTCAGAGAAGAGCGGCCGGACCTTGCACCTGCACCGCTGATCGACCATCACAATTGGCGTTCAACGCGCGCGATTTCACTTTCTGAGTTCATGCGCTCCGCCATCAATGACCACGAGACGCCCCCCTTGGGCGTCTTGAAGCCAATGATGAAACGCTCCTTCATCGAGACGAACCGGCTACGCTACGATTTGCGCCTGCGTATCGGCGAGGACCAAGATTTCTACGCCCGTGCGCTCAGGGCTGGCGCGCGCTTCGGTTTCTGTCCCGAAGCGCTCTATTGCTACCGTAAGCATGCAGGCTCTTTGTCCTTCCGCATGCAGGAGGACGATGTCGCGGCAATGATTGAAGCTGAGATGGAGTTCGGCGCGACGCTCAACGCCGACTTGCGTACGCTATCGGAGCGGCGCCTCCACGGGCTTCGAGCCGAACTCCATCTTGCCCGATTGGTCGCCGCCCTGAAGCGAGGCGATGTCGCCGGCGCCGCGAGCGCTTGGGCAGCTCACCCAGCGATGACGCCCAGACTCACGCGCATTGGCGTCGATGTCGTCCGCAACCGGATATCCAAGCCCGCGCCGCCCTCCTCGCGGCTCGACTATCGCGAGCAGCTCGGCGCGGCTTTCTCCGGCGAATGGACGCCGCCATGAGTGAAGTCGTCACCGAGGTTCGCATCCCTACCTACCAGCGGCCAGAGCTTCTGCGGCGCGCACTCGCATCGTTGTCGGCGCAGACAACGCCAAACTGGCGGGCGCGGGTGCTGGACGATTCACAAGATCAGCGCTGCCGCGATGTGTGCTTGTCCTTCAACGATGCGCGGATCACACATACGTTCAACAACCCGCGCCAATTCGCCGTCGGCAACATCGATCAGTGTTTCGCAAGAAGCAGCGATGCTCACTATTTCTGCGTCGTCGAGGATGACAATTATCTCCTGCCCGGCTTCATCGCTCAGAACGTCGCCGCTATCGTTGAAACTGGCGCGCCGATCGTGCTGCGCAACCAGTTCAAGGCGCCGATCGATGCAACGCCCGAAGCGATCGGCGCAGCGACGCCCACCGTACTCGCAGATCGCTTTGAGGAGCGGGTCTACAGCGCACTAGAGTTCCGCGCCTCTGTGTTATTCTCTATCGGCGTGTCGAACGGCGGGTTGTTCTGGTCAAAGACCGCCAACACCGATTTCGAAGTGCGCGCGCCGGCGTGTGGGCCGGTGCTGCAGGAATACTTGCGCACATTGCTGGTGCGCGACGCCGTGGCGGTGCGGCTGGCGCCGCTGGCCGTCTGGTCGGCCGACGAAGCCGGCAGTTCGCGGTATGCAGGCGACAACGCCGGCTTCTGGCGGCGCGAACTGGCAATCAAGAAGGCGCTGCACGCGGCGCGGCGCGTTATCGCCGAAGAGATGAAGCGCGAGGGTCGCTGCCGCGACGTGTTGTCGACGATCTACCGCACGCCGCTGAGCGAACGCCAAGATGCGCTGCTGCGCGCGGGGCTGCCGTGGCTGGGCGAGGACCAGCTCGGCGTCGTCAAGGCAGTCGAACTGCGCGCGCGCAACATTGCGATCGACCTAGTCGGCCGCGTACCGGACGGGTTCGATGCACTCCTGACAGAGCGCCTGCGCCGGGACGACTAGTTCGCAGCCTCGAGGCGCGCGCGCAACGCCGCCAAATATGGCCGCATACGGCGAGCGTTGGCGCCCAAATCGGAGCGGCCGACGCGGCTCACTGAACGCATGTCGATGCGCGCGCCCGTTCCTTCAGGGCGCACGCGAATGACGATGTCATCGGTAAAGCCGTACCAGAACGTGCTCGCGGTCGCCTCGATGACGCCGGCGTCGCGATCCGTCATGCCGATAATCCAACCTTGCGCCTGCGCTTCGGCGAGCGCAGCGTCGAACGCCTCGCCCTGCGCGTGACCGGTGATGACCGGTTCGATGTCGCCGTAGGCCTCACGCTGCAGCTCGGTGAACGGCCTGCCCTCGCCCGTGCGCTTCGCGAGCAAGTCCAGATCATTGCTATCCGGTATGGCGGCGCGCGCATCGACCACCGCTTGCGAGAACCCAGGCGGATCGACGAGATCGGTGGAAATATCGTGGATTGGAGGAATGGTTTGCGCCTGCGCGCGCACATAGAAGGCATAGCTCAGTCCAGCGAGCGGAATGAGCAGCGCCATGAGCGCGGTGATGGCGCCACGGCGCGGCGGTACAAGCAGCGACAATCCGAACGCGAGGATCGCAAGGCCGGCCGCGCCTAGGAGAATTGGCGCGCCCCACATCACCGTCATGCGCACGAAGCCAAGGGTCCAGTCAAACAGGCCGAACTTCGTCCCGAGCGCGGCGACCAGAAAATAGACCGGCACGATGAGCGCTACGATCAGCGCCAAGCGCACGATGAGATCACGAATGTTGGCCATGTAAGTTCCCTGATAGGCCATAGACTTGGCTGAGAAACTTCAGCCTGGTTGGCTAACCCTCTCCGACCCCGACGATGGCGGTGGAGCCGGTGCGGTCGATGGTCTTACCGTGCCACCGGAATCTTCATCCCCCGAAGATGGCGCTGTGGTCTCGAGGGCGGGCGCGGGATATCGGTGGTCAACGTATCGTTCAATCTGACCCCGCAACACTACACAAGTCGGCGGGATACGGTCGCGGAAGGCCAACAACTCGGCCCTTGCATCCGATCGAACCGTTGGCGCGTTCATTAGCGACTCGTTCCAATTGGTTCCCCACACATTGCAAAGCCCAGGTGGGTCAGAGCTGGTGGAAGTCGAGGCGCCCTCTCCACAAGCGTCTTGTGCTGCCCCCAGGGCCAGCGCCGCCAACGTAACGAAGAACAACCGCATCGCCCGCTCCCCCGTCCTATGCTGCATCGCACCTCAAGAAGGTCGTCTCTCCTTCCTCGTCGTCGATTTCGCCGCGCCTGTAGGCCAAAGACCTCCCACGCCGTTGATAGTAGGAACTTCGCTGGTTAGCGTCGGTTGCGCGGAGCCAGCCCTGCGCATAACCAACTATCGTCTCACTCTGCAGTGTTTGGTCGGGGCCTGCCAATACGAGTTCGCTGGCATTGATCCGCACCTCATACACGACAGCCTCAGTGGCCGCAGCGCAGTCGGTTATCCCGTAATACCAGCGCCCAGCGATATCCTCAGTGAACGTAATCGATGCCATCCTGAAGCCATTACTCGGAGGCGGCGCAGCTGATCTGCCCCAAATGAGCCAGCCAGCCAGTAGGGCCGCACAAATAACGAGTATCCCAGCCGACGGTAGGAGCCAATGACGGAAGCGTCCTTGCTCCCTTGGGCGCTGTGTGGGATCAGCGTCTGGAGGCGTGTGCGAACGAACCGACTCAGCGACTCGTTTTGCTCTTTCTCTTTCCTGCGCTTCCGCTCTGAGCCTTGCGGTGCCCCACTCAGAACTCAGCTTAGCCTGCTGGTCGCCAAGGTGTAACGACTCCACCTTCGACCACGCGCTTTCCCCAAACGGGTCAAGGGGGTACTTCAACGCCCACTTCTTCCACCCATCGCTGGTGTCCGCCTTCTGGACGAGCGCGAGTTCTGCAAGGCCAGGTCGATCTAGCTTGCGACCGATACTCTCCAAAAGCTTTTGCCAGCCCTTATGGCTGGGATCGCCGTCCCATCCATCCATGTTCTCTGCATGAATCATGTTGAAGGGCGGAGACAAGTTGCATGCCGACAACATGGCTTGGATCAAAGTCCCGCGACGTCGCCCGATATCCGCTTCGCCCCGGACCCACTCTGACCTGGCCGCCTGTGGCGACCAACAAACAAGCTGTGCGCGGCAGCTGTTTGCTACGTCCTCGATTTCTTCCGTGAACGATCTATCCGGCGCGAGGCGTTCATCAAACCAAACCTCGACTTTGAGATCGCGCAGCGCCTGAGCGACCGGCTGGATCCGATCACGTTCTTCTTGCTTGTAAGAGATGAAGACATCCACCACTGACGGCAGCCCCCACCTGAGCGACCGACCACGCCAGGAGCCCCAGCGAACCTCTCGCCTAAGTCCGGTCTTTCTACTCCGCCGCCTGCGCGCTCGGCAAGACGTAAGCCTTGAACTGCTCGCGTAGCGCCAGTTTGTTGATCTTGCCGGTGGCGCCGAGCGGGATTTTCTCCACGAACACGACGTCGTCGGGCATCCACCACTTCGCGATCTTGCCTTCGAGCGCGGCCAACAACTGCTCGCGGGTC
>CAYRHK010000096.1:0-8666 GCA_964423825.1 uncultured Terricaulis sp.
GCCGAGCTGCGCCTCACCGCCAACTACACGCTAACGCCCGCTGACGGCAGCGAGGGCGTACGCGGCTCGATCACCACCGTCGTCAATTACGACATCCCGGTTCAAGCCTTCGGCGAAATCGCCGCCCAAGACGACGCCCGCGAACGCGCCGCCGAAACCATGGCGCAACGCTTCCGCGCCGAACTCGCCCTGCGCATGGCGCAGTGGCGTGAGGCGCGCGCGGGCCGGTGAAAATCGCCGGCGCTTCGCTCAAGCGCTTCCTCGACAAGCCCGACCCTCATTTGCGCGCCGTACTCCTGTACGGGCCCAATGAGAGCTTCGTGCACGAAGCCGCGCAACGCCTGACGCACTTTGCACTCAAGGGCGGCGACGACGACGGCTTGCTCAAACTCAACGACGACGACATCAAGCGCGATGGCGCCCGCCTCGCCGATGCGCTTGCCGCGCAATCCCTGCTCGGCGGCGCCACGGTTGTGGTCGCGCGGGTCGCCGGAAAGGCCGCTGACGCCGCCATACTCGATGCGTTGAAATCCGTTGAGCGCGGCGAGCCCGGCGGCTTCCTCATCGTCGAAGCCGGCGACATCGGCGCCAAGGCCGCGCTCGCAAAAGCCTTCGAGGCCGCCAAGAACGCCGCCGTCATTGCCTTCTACGAGGAAACCGAGGCCGAGCGCGCACAGCATGCCCGCACACTCGCGAAAGACTTGAGCCTAAGCTTTGAGCGCGGCGCCGAAGACTCCTTGCTAGCCGCCCTGCCCCCGGATCGCGGTCTCGCCACGCGCGAGATCGAGAAGCTGGCGCTCTACGCCCACGAACTCGGCCGCCCGATTTCAGTGCAGGACATCGAAGCGTTGTTAGCGTCCGAAGCTGAAAGCGCGCTCGACGCTGCCAGCCTTGCCGCCGCCCAAGGCCGCGGGAACGATGCAACAGAATCCCTCGCCCGCATCGATGCGCTAGCGGGAGTCTCGGCGCTGCGCGCGCTGCTGCGCCGGTTACACCAACTGCGCGACGCCCGCGCCATGATCGATAGCGGCATGAGTCCCAGCGACGCGATCGCCAAATTACGCCCGCCGGTGTTCTGGAAAGAACGCGACGCGGTGATCGCCCTCGCCCGCCTCTGGACCGCGAAGAAACTCGCCGGCGCCTACGATGCGCTTTGGACCGCAGAGCTGCGCTGCAAAGTCGCCGGCGCGCCGCAAGAACTCATCGCCGCCGACGCCTATCGCCGCATCGCGAAACTCATCGCCAGTTAGCTCGGCAGCGCGAAGCGCACACGTCGCTGCAAGCAGTACCCCACGCTCGACGCCCCGCCCCCCAAGGTGGGCACGACCCTCACCCGAGAATTTTCCATGATGCGCAGTGCGGCCTCGCCGAAGCCCCAACCGGGCGGGTCCTCATTCGCGACCCCGCAGATGAGGCTGCGGTCGCCCAGCACTCTGCACATCAAGAATACCGCGCCCTGCTGCTCGCGCTCCAGTGCTCGCGGCGGATAGAAGCGCGAAAAATCATGATACGTGGGCTGACTTTCGAACGGCGGTATCGGAGCGTCTGGCCCCAGCGTCGGCCCGTCGATCCGCCTCGCCTCGCCGTTGTCGCCGCCAAGCGTCTCATTCAGGGCTAGAAGCGCCTCGCTCAATGCCGGGCCGAGATAAGACAGTTCGCCAATGTCAGCGCTCGCCGCGAGCCGCGGCGCGCCACAAACCGTGGGCGCCGTAACATAGGTGAGGCGCATCATGCTGCGCTCACCCACGGCGCTATCGCTGTCGCGCCAGATCCCATGCGCGACACCGGGTGGCGACCGCTCGCCGCCAAAAATCGCGAAATAGCCGCCAACCTCGCCAATGCCGCCTATGGGCGCATAAGGCTCACGGTCGCTCAAGCGATAGGGCCCAAGTCGCGCACGTTCGCTATCGCGCCAACGAGCGAGATTGCCTTGCATGGCGCGCGCGCTTTCGAGCGCACCATCGCGTGGCGCCACCAATCCATCGGGCGCCGATGGGTACACCGTCTGCGCCCACCCCGTTGTCGCAAAGCCAAACAACAGCACGCAAATCGCCGCCAAGCACCGCAGCATGGTTCGCCCTCTTTCGAAGTTTGTCTGCGAGCGCCGCCCGCCTAGAACCAGCCCTTTTTCTTCTTTGGCGGCTCCGGCTCCGGCGGTTTTGGGGGAGGCGCCGCCGCGCGCGGCGGCGGTGTGGGGGCCGCTGCGCGGGGCTGAGGCGCAGCAGGCTGCGGCGCTGGCGCGGTCGCGCGCGGCGCACCCATCGGCGGCGCGGACGAATTGAGCGACGCCGGCTTCGTACCGGCTCCCGCGCTAAACGACCTCTGATCCGAGGGAGCGCGCGGCCCCAACTTGTCGACAAACCAACCCATGCTAGTCCCCCGCGACCAATGCGCCCCCTTAGCGCCCGTCAGAAAAGCTTAACACCAGCCAGCACGCGGCGCCTACCCCGCTCGCCATTCCTGGTTGATCCACCTCCCCAGCCCCGCTAGCCACGAAGGCAACAACGCCTACGGGGAGAGACCACGATGACCACAGCCACCAAGCGCGGCGGCGTTCCGCTTTATGTTTGGATGCTGCTGGCATTTCTGATCGGCATTGGCGCCGGCCTCTACGTGAACCTGACCGGGCAAGGCAGCGCTGATTGGGTGACCTGGCTCACCACCAACATCACCGGTCCTATCGGCCAGATTTTCCTGCGCCTGCTGCAGATGCTGGTCATCCCACTGCTCTTCTCCGCCATCGTGCTTGGCATGGCCGAGATGGGCGATCTCGGCGCCCTTGGCCGCATCGGCTGGAAGACGCTCGCTCTCACTGTCGTCGTCTCCACCATCGCCGTGCTGATCGGCATTGGCATGGTCAACGCTTTCACGCCTGGCGTCGGCCTTGACGCGTCTCAAATCGAACTCCTCGTCACCGACGCAACCCGCGAGCGCGCCGCCGGCATCGTCGAAGGCGCGCCGGCAAGCGTGAACTTCAGCCAGTTCCTGCTCGACCTCATCCCCGCCAACGTCGTCACCGCCGCCGCCGAAAACCAAATCCTGCCGTTGATGGTGTTCGCCATCTTCTTCGGCATCGGGCTTGTGATGGTCAAAAGCCCGGCGAGCGACGGCGTGCAAAGCTTCGTCGGCGGCGTCTTCGAAGTGATGATGAAGCTCATCGGCCTCGTCATCAAAGCCGCCCCCCTCGCCGTCGCCTGCTTCATGTTCAACCTCACCGCCCAGTTCGGCGGCGACCTTCTTGTACGACTTGCAGCCTATGTCGGCGTCGCCGTCGCCGCCATGGCGCTGCACATGTTCGTGGTCTACCCGGCCTTCGTCCTCATCCTCGGCGGCAAGAACCCCTTCGCCTTCTTCGGCCAGATCCGCGACCCGCTGCTGGTGGCGTTCTCGACTGCCTCCTCCAACGCCACATTGCCCGTCTCGCTGCGCACCGCCGAAACCGAACTGAAGCTGCCGCGCAAAATCGCCCGCTTCGTGCTGACGGTCGGCGCCACCGCCAACCAGAACGGTACTGCCCTCTTCGAAGGCGTCACCGTGCTCTTCCTGGCGCAACTCTTCGGCATCGACCTCACCCTGCAACAGCAGATCATGGTGATGCTGGTCTGCATCCTGGGCGGTATCGGCACCGCCGGCGTGCCAGCGGGCTCACTGCCGGTGATCGCCATGATCCTCACCATGGTCGGCGTACCCGCCGCCGGCATCGGCTTGATCCTCGGCGTCGACCGCTTCCTCGACATGTGCCGCACGACGCTCAACGTCACTGGCGACCTGGTGATCGCGCAAATCGCCTCGCGCGGCGAGCGCGATCCCGACGTAACGCCGCCTGAGCCGTTTAGGGCGAGGGTGAGTTAGGATGCAGTGCTGGCCCGGCGGCGGCCCGTGTGAGAATATTCAGCAAATCCCCCCTCGCCGACATAGACTAGCGTCTGAGGCGAAGCACGATGCGAAGCAGAACGAATAAAGTCCAGATCCCCAGCGCAGACCACGTGAGCAGCGCCATGAGATTGAACCGGCGGTCCGCGGCTGCATTGGCGCGGGCCGCACCATCGAGCAGCCTGTAGGTGTTTCGCTCGTTCATCCATGAGCACAAAGGATCATTCTCACCCCTCGATCTACGCTGACGTACGATGTTCACCGTCGAAAGCGCGCGATCGATTGTCATAGTGACATCGGCGCAGGGGCTTGTGCTGCGAGAAACGACAACGTTCTCATCCCACAGAATGATTTCTCGGTGATCCGTGAAAACCGACAATTCACCTTCGCGTAGCTCAGCGCGAGCCTCAATGCACTCGCCAGAGTCTCGTCGACAGCTGATTTCTACGTGATTTGTCGGCAGAGCGTCGCCATCCAGGTCTATGCTTCCCGCTGCGTACACGTAACCGTTAGTCCAAGCCTCGCCCGCAAAACCATAGATTCCAGGGCGAACAGGACTCGCCGGCATCAACGCCGCCACTGCAGACGCTATCAAGAAGCTACCGATCGGCCAAAAAGCCAGCCATCCGAATACTCCGAAGGCCTTCCTTCGTCTAAGAATGTTGCGTTGCTTCAGATCGATTTCGCGGTGCGAACCAACCAGACCTTTGATGCGCTCAATCGTCTTCGTCCAAGCAACATCATCGTCTCTGAACTGGGAACTGAACAAAGTCTCGTACTGGATTGACCTGAAGGCTACGGGCAACTCACATGCGGCGAGCAAGAGCGCCACGAGGACGCCCCGCTCCTTACCAATCGTCGCTTCATTGCGCACCCAATCGCTTTCAACCGAACCTGGCGACCACAGTACCAACACAGCCTTCGCATTTTGGAGCGCGCGCTCGATTTCTCTGTCAAACGGAGTTCCAGATGGAATTCGAGCGTCGAACCACACATCAAGACCAAGAGCTTCGAGCTTTTTGGCGATAGGCTTTGCTCGCGCCCGTTCTTCGCGCTTGTAGGAAATAAAGACGTCGACCATGCTTCCGCCTCCGTGACCGAACCATTGTCCCACAGGCAGTCAGTTGTGACCCAGCAACTGACTAACGCCAATCTCCCGACGATCGTGACCCAGCCGCCCATCCCTGACGCCCCGGGCATCACCCCGCCAACAGCGCCCTCATCCGCTCCGGGTCGCGCTCGATCGCCAGCAGCAGCGCGCGCGCCGGAGCATCGGGCACCGAGCGCCGCTGCTCCCAATCGCGCAGCGTCGTCAGCGGCAGATGAAACGCCTCCGCGAACTCGCGTTGCGTCAGCCCCATCTTCTTCAAGCGGAAACACATCGTCATCCCGGACGCGTCCTGAGCTTGTCGAAGGGCGCGATCCGGGACCCAGGGGCAACCGACGCGACCTTGGCCCCTGGATTCCGGGTTCGGCCTTCGGCCACCCCGGAATGACGGAGACGATCATCGCCGGTAGTGTCTCAGTTTGAATTTTCCGCACCCTTGACCTTGTAAGGTCCGCGCGGCTTGGCCGGTTCAGCGTAGTGATCGATCTTCGCCACGATTTCTTCCAGTGTCCAGACGTGATCCGCGATCCCGGCTTGCATGGCCGGGGTGACGCGAAGCGTCTTATGCACCCGGCAGAAATTGTAGAACGCAAAGTAGAGCGCCAGCATGTGAATATGGTTGTCCAGCTTTTTGCTGAAGCCGTTGGTCAACCGCGTGAAGCGCCGGTTCTGCATGCGAATTGAGAGATTCGATCGTTCCACAAACGACGTTGAAATGTGCTTTGGATCGGGATTGCCGTGGCGGCGGAGGACTCTTGAGCCGATGTATTTTGCGGGGCTGTAGCGCGTCGTCGCCGTGTTGGGAGAGGCGCCGTAAATCTTGTCTAGGACCGCGTAGTCGATGCCGCGCCCCTCAAACACCTGAAACACCGCGCCTGGATACGCGGGGTGACCATCTGTTGTGAGTTGGACGCGATTAGAAAGGCGATGCTCAAGGTCTTGGAGAAGATGCATCGCGGACTCTCGCGTCCGATCGCCCACGAAATAGGCCACCATGAGCTTTGAATCGGCGTCCAGCGCCGTCCAAGTCCACACATCGCCTGCACCTTCTGGCGCGGCCTTCGCCGTCTGCACGTTCTTCTGCTTTGAATAGCAAAACGACCAGATTTCGTCGCACTGCACACGCGAGGCCTTCACGTTGACCACAAGATCGTCGTGCATCGAAAGGCAGGCCTCGCCCGCATCTTCCAACAGCTTTGAGACGGTGTTGATCGACACGTCGGCGAGGCGCGAAACCGCGCGCATGCTCATGCCTTCGCACAGAAGCGACAGGATTTGAGCGCGCTCGTGGACAGGCAGCTTGTTCATCCCCCTTATCTAGGGGTCCGGGTGCCTACCGTCAAGCACAAAAGTTCAGTTTAAATTCTTGAGGCGGTAGATCGTCCGCTCTTCGTTGGTTGCGTATTCCAACGTCGTCTGCGCCACAATTTCGGCATCGTAAGCATGGTTGATCGCCCACTCATGTTGCGACGGAAACGCGTCGTCCAGCTTACCCCGATAACTCTCGCCCTCAGGCTCCACAAAGTGGAATGATTTTGTTCTGGAATTTATGCCGACGAGAACGCCCCGCGTAGAGATGGGGGCGGTATCTACGTCGTTGGTCGTCACAACGGCATCCACAAAGTGCTCAAAAGTGCGTTTCTCAATCACGCCTCCCACCATTCGATCTTCTGAAAGTCGCCACTGCAGGTCCAAGTCGAAGTCGCCCTTGGTGTTTGCTTTTGCCCAATCAAAAGCCTTGTAGACTACGGCCGGCCCGAGCACCTTGCCTGCGTCTTTCACTTCGTCACGGTCACGCGAATTCACGAGGTCGCGCATGGCGGCGACAGTGTCGTCGAATCGACCTTCAAACAATCGATGCTCGCTCGGCGCCAGCAAAACCACTCCCAATGATCCAGGAAAAGTCCAGCCAAAGTTAAGCGTCGTCTTATCGCGAGCATCAACGGTCAACCCCGCTCGCGTTCGTGGCCCAGCAGTAAGCGCAAGGTAAGTGTGCGAAAGCAGGTCCTGGAACGCTAGGAGCGATTGGGTAACATCGTTGACACGGAAGTCATGGCGTGTGCGTTCGATCAATCGATAGCGAACAACGTCGATATGCTTCTCTCTGGACATATCGAGCGCATCGATATCAGCGCGAGCGGCAAGCCGCTCTGCCGAGGCCAAGCTCGCGCGAAGCGCCATGTCGGAAGGGTTTTTCGCCAACTCTTCCGAGATTGCCGAAACCCTACTGTACGCCTGCCTTGCTCTACTTACGTAAAAGCCGATGTCCGACATCGGTTTCTCCTAGGCTGATTATAGGCATCCCGCGCAAGAAGAGGGTCTTCTCGCCAACGGTCCACCATTGCGCCCACTCTGCTTGCGCGCTTTCCCAAAGATGTCTTCGGGGGTCGCCGCGCGGAAAGCGTATCTCCAAAAAATTATGCAACAGCGGATCGTAATTTTTATGCTCTAGTTGACGCTGCAATTGCGCCTGGAACGCGGCATCCAGCGCGTCGAAAACGTCTACGTCAATCACAACAGTAATGTCAGCGTATTCCGGGTCCGGCTTTTCGGTAATGAAACTTCCGTCCATCCAGATTTCACACCGCACGTCGTTTGTGCTGAGAAATGCAAACAGCCCCTTTAGGGCAGCGAAGATTTGGGCTCGGGTCGGACTACGGGGAAACGCATCAACGCATGTACGCTGCAACTCCTCGACGGACATGTGCCATCGTCCCGGAGCGAAGAGAGGCGGAAACTCTGGTTTGTTCCTCGCCACTGACTGGCTTACTTTTTGGCGTAACGCGCACGCGCGGCCTTGCGCGCAATTTCGGAACGCTTCTTGGGGGTGAGCGCCTTTGCGCGAGCTGCTCCGCCTTTCGCCCCTAGAGCCTTGGCGTGGACGTTCTTGCCGTCCTCGTCTTTGGGTTCGCGCTCTTCGCGCGTAGCGATACGCGCGACTTGAACCGCGCGTTTGATTGCGTCCGCCGGACGCTTCACTCCACCTGGACCTTTGGGCACTCGCGGGCTCCTTGCCGCTAAGCATGGGCCGGACCTGCCTTGGATGCAAGGGAGCTGTCAATTGGCTCCATTTTCAAACTGAGACACTACCTCATCGCCTTCACCGTGCCCCAAGTCACATCGCCCCGCGCCCCATCAGCTATCCTCTCCTCATCGAAGCCGCCCGCTTCGAGGGAGCCACGCCAATGACCGCCAAGTTCGTCAGCCTGATCGTCGCGATCACCTTCTTCGCCCCGGCCGCCTACGCGATCCTCAGCCAAGCCGCCTTGATCGTCTGAATCCCAAGCGCGCTCGCTAAATCAGCGCCGATTCAGCCGCGCCCGCGCACTCTCCCCTCATCGGAGGCCAGCCATGCACAACGAAGTCCTGCACGCCAAATTCGTCGGCTACGCGTCGAGCGATGTCTGCGCCGCAACGCAAGAGACCTGGGCCCCGGAAGCGCCGCGCTCGTTCTTCGCGCGCCTCGCCGCGCTGCATCCGCGCAAGAAGCGCACGCTCGCGCTCTTCCTGTTGACCGTCACCGCCAGCGTCGCCGCCTTGGGTCAAGGCGCGGCTTTGGTGCTGGGGGCTTAAAAACATCACTCGTCATTCCGGGGCAATGCGAAGCATTGAATCCGGGACCCAAGAAACGACAAAGCGCCGCGCTTTTCGCCCCTGGGTCCCGGGTCTCGCTGCGCTCGCCCGG
>CAYRHK010000097.1:0-8540 GCA_964423825.1 uncultured Terricaulis sp.
CGAGTCCCTGTTCGGCGCGCTGGCCAGCGGGGAGGAGGACGTGGTCAACGCAGGCGTCTTGCGGGCGCTGGGACTCGACAAGCTCATGCGCGCAGGGGTTCGTTTGCGCCGTCGCCCGGGTTTTGTGTTTCGCTCGGCAGCCCGTTGCTCTCGGCGCTCGCGTTTTGCGTTGCGCTTGGCCTCACGCTCGGCGCGTGCGGCGGCCTCATCGGCGAGCTTCGCCAACTTGCTTAAAATGTTGAAGAAGGTTCGCCGCTTTGTTCGGGGCAACAAATCCAGCACAGCGGCGTTGGCGGCGATGGCGTGGGGCGTGGTTGCCTGAAAGATGGTGGCGCCGGTCGCGGCCAGGCGTACTGACAGCGCGCGTCCGTCCAGCGGCGCGGCCGTGCGCGTAATCCAGCCGCGGCGCTCCATGCGGTTGAGCATGTCGGCCATGGTGGATCTGTCGACGCCAGTGACGCGGACCAATTCGCTTTGGCTGAGGCCGGGCAGTTCAGCGATCGCTGCAAGCACTTCGAATTGGCGCAGTGTGACCGAGTCACCCACCAGTTCGCTGAAGCGGTCATTGGCCAGCTGCGCTGCGCGGTGCAGCAGATGGCTGACGGAGATCGCGAGCCCGAAAAGCTCAGCGTCGTGTCCGACTATCGGCGCCCGCCCCATTTCTCACCGCCCGAATACGCGCCGGGAGATTAGCTGTGAATTGCCAAGTATCAATCGCCGATCAGCTTTAGTTCGCGCCTGAGGCGAAATCGCAACGTCAAGTTTGTTAGGCGTTCGACTGATCCTCGTTCGGGGCGTGCTTGAGGACGAGCGGCGTGTTTAGTGCGGCGAAAATCAGGAGCAGCGGAAAAACCACGAGAGGACGCGTGTTCAACCAAACGTCAAAATTTCCGTTCTCGTAGTTGTAGAAATGGCGCAGGACTTCGTTCAGGGCCGCCATGAAAGCGAAAAAGCCCGCCCAGCGAAGCGCGAGCACATTCCAAATTCGATCGGGGAGCGTGAACGCATGACCGAACAAAAGCTTCCAAACGTTCTGGCGCAGCGCCAGCGAACCGAGAATGGCCGCGACGTAAAACAAATTTGTGGCCGTGACCTTGATCTGAACCAGCGAAGGCTCTCGTAGCAAAATCGTGAGCCCGCCAAATACCACTACGATTACGCCGGTGACGATGAGCACCGGCGGCACGCGGCCATGCTTGAGTTTGCTCCAGACTATTGCCGCGAGTGTCGCCACGATGAATAGGCCGGTGGCGATGAAAACAGCATTGTCCTTTATGGAGTCGATGCGCTGCAGGACATTGAAGGCCACGATGAATACAAGGATGGGACCCAGGTCCATCAACAACTGGCCAGCGCCGTTGCGGACCTGGGTGCGTGCGTTTGTGTCGGTCATGGCCTCAATACATACGGCAAGATGACACTTTCAGACCAGATGCTTGCGCTGATGGCCGCTTCTGGCCCAAAAGGCTGTTAATCTGCAAAGGGAGACGCACATGCGCTTGGTGGGAACCGTGGTTGCGGCGATGGTGTGTATCAGCGCGGCCGAGGCCCAGGCGCCGGTGCTTAGTTTGAGCGACATCTTGGAGCAAGCGCCCGCAGCGGATTGGCGCGCGGTGGATCAGGCCGATTTGCTTTATGTGGACCTGCCGCAGGGGCGGGTGATCATCGAACTGGCTCCTGAATATGCTCCCAATCACGCCGCCAACATCCGCGCCCTGGCACGGGCGCGCTATTGGGACGGCGCGGCGATCGTTCGCAGCCAAGACAATTACGTGGTGCAGTGGGGCCGCGACGAGGGAGATGCGCGTTCGTTGGGTGAGGCGCAGGCTTCGCTGCAACCGGAGTTCGACCGGTCGCGGCGCGGCGTCGACATCACACGACTTCAAGATCCTGACAGCTATGCGCGGGAGGTGGGCTTCGCGAGCGGTTTTCCGGTCGCCACGCAAGGGGGACGCACGTGGCTGGCTCATTGCTACGGCATGGTCGGCGCTGGACGGGGCGACACCGCAGACAGCGGTTCGGGGGCGGAGTTGTACGTGGTCATCGGCCAAGCGCCGCGCCACCTCGACCGCAACGTGACGCTGGTGGGACGGGTGCTGCAGGGCATGGAGATTTTGTCGGTGATGCCGCGAGGAACCGGGCCGTTGGGCTTCTATGAGCGCGCGGAGCAGCGCACTACTATTCGTCGCGCGCGGTTGGGTTCCGAGTTACCTGAGAATGAGCGTGTGAATTTCGAAGCGTTGCGCACCGACAGCGACACGTTTCGAGCGGTGATCGACAGCCGACGCACAAGACGTGAGGAATGGTTCCTGGAGCCGACCGGGCGGATCAACCTGTGCAATGTGCCGCTGCCGGTGCGGGTGCGACCGACGCCTGCTAGCTGAGCCCAACAAGCGCGCGCGCGAAGCTAAACGCGTCGAATTGCTGCAAATCCTCAGCTTTTTCGCCGATGCCGACAAAGTGAATCGGGATGGCGTGGCGCTGCGCCAGCGCCACGAGCACGCCGCCCTTGGCGGTGCCGTCGAGCTTGGTCATGACGAGGCCGGTGATTTCGGTCACCGAGCGAAAGCTCTCCACTTGGCTGAGCGCGTTTTGACCCACAGTGGCGTCTAGCACCAGCAGCGTCTCGTGCGGCGCCTCTTCGTCGAGCTTGCGCATGACGCGTACGATTTTGGCCAGCTCAGCCATCAGTTCCGATTTGTTCTGCAGGCGGCCGGCGGTGTCGATAAGCGCGACATCCGCCCCTTCTTCTTTCGCACGTTTCACGGTTTCATAGGCGATGCCCGCGGCATCTGCACCCTGAGTTGACGAGACGAACGAGGCGCCAGCGCGTTCGGCCCACACCTGTAATTGTTCAATGGCGGCGGCGCGAAAGGTGTCGGCGGCGCCGATAACGACTTTGCCGCCCGCATCCGACAAGCGCTTTGCGAGTTTTCCGATGGTGGTGGTCTTGCCCGATCCATTGACGCCGATCACCAAGACAATGCGCGGCTTTGGACCGTTCGACAGATCAAGCGACGCCTCTCGCGGCTTCAGTAGGCGTGCGACCTCGTGGGCGAGTGCTTCGCGCGCCTCGACCAAGCCGTTTTCCTTGCTGAAGCGTTGGTCGGCGAGCGCCGCCGCAATGCGGCTGGCGGAGGGCGCGCCCATATCTGAAGCGATGAGCGCCTCTTCGAGTTCGGCGAGCGCAGCGGCATCGAGCTTTTCTTTGGTGAAAACCGATGCGACGCTTTCGGCGAGCCTGGACGAGGACTTGCGCAAGCCGTCGAACAGGCCTCGTTTTTCCTCGCGCGCGTCGGCTTCGGTTTCACCGACGTTCTTGTCCTTGTTGAACAAACCCCAAATCATGCCGGCACACCAATCAAATGGGTTTGGTCGTGGCCATGGAAGCTGAGGCGGATGCGGCTGCCCGCCTCTTCCTGGATGTTATGGGCTGCGGGCAGGCTGACGCCGGTAAAATCCGATAGCCGCGCGAAACCTTCTCGTTCGACCAACGCAATCGCCTCGCGCCCCACCCATTTGTCCAAGTGTCGTACAAGTGCCGCCTTTCCCGCTGCTCGCAGGCGCGCGGCGCGCTCCTTGACGACCCCTTGCGGAAGTGGGGGCATGCGGGAGGCAGGGGCGCCGTCACGCCGGCTGAAAGGGAATGCGTGGACAAAGGAAAGGCCGCAAGCTTCGATAAGCGACAGCGTGTTCTGGAACTGCGCTTCGGTCTCGGTGGGAAATCCCGCAATCAGATCGGCGCCGAGTGCAATTGCTGGCCGCGCGGCGTTTAGGCGCGCGCACAAGGCGACGGCGTCGGTGCGCAGGTGCCTGCGCTTCATGCGTTTCAGGATTAGATCGTCGCCGTGCTGCAGCGACAAGTGGAGGTGCGGCGCCACGCGTTCGTGCTGGGTCACCAGTTCGAAAAGCTGTTCGTCCATTTCGATCGCGTCGAGCGATGAGAGCCGAAGCATCGCCAGGTCAGGCACGTGTTTGAGGATGCGCGCCACCAAGGCGCCGAGCCTGGAAGCACTCGGCAAATCGGCTCCCCATGACGTGAGGTCGACGCCAGTCAGCACAATCTCGGGCGCGCCGTGGGCGACCAGGCGCTTGACGTGCTCCACAACGTCGCCCGCGGGCGCCGAGCGCGAATTGCCGCGTCCGTACGGGATGATGCAAAAGGTGCAGCGGTGGTCGCAGCCATTCTGTACTTGAACGTAGGCGCGCGTGCGCTCGGAGAACGCGTGCGCCAGATGTGGCGTGATTTCGCGAACCTTCATGATGTCGGATACGGACACGCGTTCTTCGCCTGGCTTGAAGCGGTCCGCGCGTGTTTTCTCTGCGTTGCCGATGACGCGGTTAACTTCCGGCATCGCAGCGAAGCTCTCTGGATCGATCTGCGCCGCGCAGCCGGTGACGATGATCTCGGCGCCTGGCCGGTTGCGGCGCGCGCGGCGGATGGCCTGACGCGCTTGGCGCACCGCCTCAGCGGTGACCGCGCAGGTGTTGACGATGACGGCGTTCGTAAGTGCGGCATCGGCGGCCAGTGCACGCATGGTCTCGCTCTCGGACGCGTTGAGTCGGCAACCGAGGGTGACGATCTCGACGTCGGCGCGCGATGGCTGAGTTGTTGGGTTCACAGTTCAGGCATTAGGGCAGCGGGCCGGCGAGGCAATAGGCCAAACGCAAACGGGGCCGCTGCGGACAAACGCAGCGGCCCCTGCAAACAAAAATCCGAACTTCGGTTATTCCGCCGCATCCACGGTTTCGCCGACGAAATCCTCCTCGCGGGCGCCGCCGCCACGTTCGGCGATGCGGGCTGACTTGCCGCGGCGATCGCGCAGATAATAAAGCTTGGCGCGGCGGACTTTGCCGCGGCGCACCACTTCGATGGAATCGACGCTAGGCGAATAGAGCGGGAAAACGCGTTCAACGCCTTCGCCGAAGCTGATCTTGCGCACGGTGAAGTTGGCGTTGAGGCTGGCGCCGGAACGGGCGATGCACACACCTTCGTATGCCTGCACGCGTTCGCGATCGCCTTCCTTGATCTTGACGTTCACACGTACGGTGTCGCCGGGATCGAACGCGGGGATCGTCTTGCCCTTGGTGACGCGGGCGATTTCTTCTTTTTCGAGCGTGTCGATCAGGTTCATAGCTACACCAGGGGCAGCGCCTTGGGCGCGCCTCCTCCAGAAAGACCGGAAAGCGGGGCGTATAGGACGCCCGAAGAGGGCTGTCGAGGGAAAATCGAGCGCTACTCGATGGGAATGCAGCCCACGAAGTTGAGAATGGTGTTGTCGGGGGCCCTTAGCCGCAGCACCGGGCGTCCGCCCGCGGCGCCACGCTGTAGCGCGACCTGGAGCCCTGCGGCGTCGGTCAGACGCATGAAGCCCTCGCTCTCATCGAGAAGGTGAACTGTGGCCAGGCCGGAGGTCAGCCAATTGAGGGTCGGAGGGGCGAATACATAGACGGCGCCGGGGACGTCGTCGGCAGGTACGATCGCGAGCCCTCGAAGCGCGCGCACGCGGGCGAGGGCTTCCTGGGTTAGGACGCGTGGCAGGGCTGCGTCGATGGCGTTGAGCTCTTCTTGTGCTCCGGCGCACGATGCATCGAAGGCGGTCGTGGACAAGGTGGTGACCGGGCGCCAATTCGCCGTCAGCCCCGCGGTGGCGCGTGATAGCGGCGTGTCCTGGGCCGCGGCGGATTGGACCCCCATGAACAAAATCGCGAGCAAGGCCATACGCATCGCCAAGGGGTCTGCGAGAAATCAGTCTTTGTTTTGGCGCTCTTTGGCGTTTTGGCGCTCTTTGGCGAGGCGTTCGCGCGCGGCGCGGCGCCAGGCGGCGATCTTTGCGTGATCTCCGCTCACCAAGACCTCGGGGATCGCTCTACCTTCCCATTCCCGTGGGCGCGTATATTGAGGGTGTTCGAGAAGCCCATCGGCAAAGCTTTCCTCCGCCAAGGAGGCTTCGTTTCCCAGGACGCCTGGCAACAGGCGTATGCAGGCTTCGAGAAGAACCAGGGCGGGGGCCTCGCCACCGGCCAAGACAGCCTCGCCAACGGCCACTTCGCGCATGCCGCGCGCTTCGATCACGCGCTCATCGAGCCCTTCGAAGCGGCCACACAAGAGCGTGAGCCCCGGCCCTTTGGCCCACTCTTCGACCATGGCATGGCAAAGCTGGTCGCCGCGCGGCGAAAGGTAGATCAGTGGATGATCGGTGCGGTGGACGGAATCTATCGCCGCCGCGGCGACATCGGCGCGGATGATCATGCCCGCGCCCCCGCCAGCGGGGGTGTCGTCGACGCTTCTGTGGGGGCCGACGCCGAAATCACGTAGGTTGACCGTTTGAAGCGACCACGCGCCTTCGCGCAGCGCCTTGCCGATCAGCGACAAGCCCAGCGTTCCAGGGAATGCTTCTGGGAAGAGGGTTATGACGGTGGCTGCGAACATTGACGCAACCTAGCGCAGCCGCCCACTATTTCTCCATCGGCTCCGGCGCGGGGGGATCAACGACGATGCGTTTCGAAACGGGGTCCACCAGAGGCACGTTCGTCTTGGTGAAGGTTATTCGCACGTTTTGACCCCCATTTGGGGGGCGCAGCTCAAGGATGTCGCCAGCGCCGAAATTCCAGACGGCTACGACTTCGCCCATGGCAGCGCCGTCTAGGGTTTCGGCGCGGCACCCCATTAGGTCCACCCAGTAGTACTCATCCTTCTCCGGCGGGAGGTTGGGCAGATTGGCGCGGGGCACATAGAGTTTTTGGCCCTTGAGTTTCTCGGCGTCCTCGCGGGTCTTCACCTCAGGAGCCACGACGGCGACTCCCTCCTTGAGATCGCGCCAGCTCTTAGGTTTTAGGAGGACTTTGCCGTCTTCGCCATACAGAGGGCCGTAGGCGATCACCCCGTCCTTCTTCTCGGTAAAGGCGCGCAGACGCACTTCGCCTTTGACGCCGAAAGCGCCCGCGATTGCTCCGACCAGCACCATTCCCTTGGCGCCGCCAGCTTTGGCTTTGAACGCTGGCACGGCCTTCAGTTCACCCACGGTCTCGGGTTCGGCGCCCACTGGTTTGGGGGTGGGAAGGGGACGCACCGGCTGACGAACCTGCGTAGTCAAAGGCGCCATCAAGACGGGTTGGGCGCGACCGGCGGCAACCGCCAATGGCTTCGCCGGGGGGGTCTTGGCAAACGCGGCAGCAACTGGCGCCAGCTTGGGCGGTTTTGCCAGCTTCGCCGGCTTCTGGGACGCAGCCGCCGACCCGCTCGGCGCGCCGTTTGGCTTGGCGCCTGCCTTCGCCTTGGTTTCAGCGTTAGCCGCCGCCTTCGTCGCGACTTTGGGCGGCGCCTTTGGCGGCGGCTCGGACTTCACCGGTTTTGTCGCCTTCACTGGGGCAGATTTGGCTGGCGGCGAAGCCTTCGGTTTGGCGAGTTTAGAGGCGTCAACCTTAGTGGGCTTTTCCGCCTTCACAGGTTTTGCGGGCGCCGGTTTCGGCTTCGATGCCGCGGCCTTCGTGACGGGCGTCTTCGACTTTGCCGGAGGCGCCTTCTTGGCAACTTCCTTGGGTTTCGCCGCGGCCTTCTTGGCGGCATTGTCCTTTGGCGGCGCGGCCTTGGCCGCAACCGGCTTGGCGGGCTGCAGTTTCGTGTGCGCCTTCACAGGTGGTTTGGTCTGGACGGACTTCTTCGTTGCCAAGTGTCTACTTACGCCTCCGGAGCGCCCTCTTCCGCGGCAGAAGGCGAGCGTGCGGAGGCGCGTTCGGCCATTTTCTTGCCTGGCTGGGCCTTGTTAGGGTTGCTACGAGCTTCGCGCTTCATGACGCCCGCCTGATCGAGAAACCGCGCCACGCGGTCGGTGGGCAACGCGCCCTTTTTCATCCATTCCTGAATCCGCTCCAGCTTCAGCAGCACCCGGTTGGGATCGTCGGATTTCAGTATAGGGTTATATGTGCCGACCTTCTCGATGAAACGCCCGTCGCGGGGGCTGCGGCTGTCGGCCACCACTATCGAGTAGAATGGACGCTTCTTGGCGCCGCCGCGAGCGAGACGGATTTTTAGGGACATACGGTTGCTTCTCCTTGAAGTACTAGCTTTTTTTGTTGCCGCCGGGAAGGCCCGGTAGGCCGCTTGGAAGGCCTGGAAGGCCAGAAGAGGGGTTAACGGCGCCCAATTTTGCGCCGGACCCCAATTGCTTGAGCGCCTCCGGGGGGGGCATGCCCCCCGCGCCGGGCATGCCGAAGGGCATTTTCCCCTTGCCCATGGCTTTGGCCATGTCAGCCATGTTGCGGTGCATCTTCAGCAGGCGATTGACTTCAACCACTTCGACGCCTGAACCGCGGGCGATGCGGGCGCGGCGGCGGCCATTAATCAAGTCGGGCTTTTGCCGCTCTCCAGGGGTCATGGACCGTATGATCCCGATCTGACGGCGGAGCTGGCGGTCATCCAGTTGGGCTTCGGAGATCTGGCTTTTGATCTTCTGGGCGCCGGGCAGCATGCCCAATACGCCCTTCATGCCGCCGATCTGGATGAGTTGGCCGAGCTGTTTTTCCATGTCGTCGAGGTC
>CAYRHK010000098.1:0-8527 GCA_964423825.1 uncultured Terricaulis sp.
GATGCTAACGAGCAGCGTATGGAGCGCGTCGACATCCTCGCGGCTGGCAGCGTTCCAGGCGATATGATGCAATCCCGGCGAATAGCGATCGTGCGTGCGCGCCGCTTGCTCGCCGCGCGCCTTCAGGATGCCGATTGATGCGACCAGCGCGTCACCGTCATCGCGCGCATCCATGTCGAACCCGTACTCGTACACATCGCTGACGACGTAACCCATGAAGCCGAGCACCGCTTCATAGAACGGGCGCGATGCAACGGGATCGCGCACGGTTAGATCGACGTGATGGACCGCGCCACGGTTCACCGCGTGGCGCCAGGCTTCCACAGCACATCGCGCTCGCCCTTCGCGTTCGCCCAGCGCGCGGCGACGAAAAGCAGATCGGATGCGCGGTTGGCGTACTTGAGCGCCTCGGGCGAGATCGTTTGCGTTTGCGCTAACGCCACGATGAAGCGCTCGGCGCGCCGCATGGTTGCCCGCGCCACATGCAGATGCGCCGCTGCGGGCGCGCCGCCAGGGAGAATAAAGGAGGTGAGCGGGCTCAGTTGTGCGTTGAGGTCGTCGATCTCGGTTTCGAGTCGAAGCGTTTGTCGTTCCTGAATGCGCAAGGGCTCGAACTTCAAGTCCTCGCTCTCAGGCGTCGCCAGATCCGCGCCGAGATCGAAGAGGTCGTTTTGCAGACGACCCAAAATCGCGTCGAGCAGGCCGTCGCCGCTGGTGTGCAAGCGCGCCACGCCGACCGCGCTGTTCGCTTCATCGACGGACCCATACGCTTCTACGCGCGCGTCGCTCTTCGCCACTTGTTCGCCGGTGGCCAACCGCGTTTTTCCGCCATCGCCGGCTTTGGTCACGATCTTGTCCAGCTGCACCATGCGAATGCCTTCTGAGTCTTCGACGCTCCCTTGAGTCCCACGGGACAACCATAGGTCAGATTCGAGGCGTAAACACAAACCGAGGCGCGCATTACCGTACGGAGTTACGAACCGAAATGGGTGCGCGCCGCCCACATGGCCGCCACCAAGATGATCACGACGACGAATTGTGCGAGCACCCGCATGCGCATGGCGCGATTGGACCATGAGCGCCCGAAATCGCCGCCGCGAAACATAGCGTAGATGCCGAAGCACAGCGTTGCGAACACGACGGCCAGTCCGACCGGGATCAAGTAAGCGAATACATCCATGGGCCTACCCTAGCGAAACTCACGGCGCCGGCTAGTTGATCTAAGGCAAATGCCGCCGACGATCTGATAGGCTTTCGCGATGACCGAATCGTTGCCCCTATTGCTTCTGTTGCTGGCGCTGGCCGCGCTCGGCGCTGCCGCCTGGTTCGCCCACCGCGCCGCCCAAGCCCAGGAGGCCGCCGCCGCCGCCAAGGCGCGGTTCGAGGGCGTGGACATGATCCGCGCCGAACGCGATCGCGCGGTCGCCGAGTGTGAGGGTCTACGCGCAGAAGCTAAGCGATTGAACGCCGAACTGGCGACGGAGCGCGGCGCCGCCGCGGCGCGTCAGGCCGCAGCCGAAGAGCAAGCCAAAGCGCTCGAACAGCAATTCGTAGCGTTGGCGACGCAGGCGCTTGAGGCCAACCGCCAGAGCTTCTTCGCACTCGCCAACGAGACCTTCGAAAAGCACAAGGCGGCCTCCGCCACCGGCGTGAAGGAAGTGCTGGCGCCGGCGCAAGAAACATTGGTCAAACTAGCCGGCTCAGTCGAGGCGTTGGAGAAAGCGCGACTGCAGGACAAGTCTGCGATGGGCGAGCAGGTGCGCCAGATTGTCGACGCGGTCGGCGCCACCAACAAAACCACAACCCAGTTGCTTACCGCGCTTAAGGCCTCGCCCAAGATGCGCGGCCGCTGGGGCGAGCAGACCTTGCGCAATGTGTTAGAGCTTTCGGGGCTCGCGCCGAACGTTGATTTCACCGAGCAGGTCACCACCACCGACGGCGAGGGGGCGCGCCTGCGCCCCGATGTGGTGATCAATCTGCCCGGCGGGCGCTGCATTGTGGTCGACTCCAAGGTCGCGCTCTCCGGCTACATGGAGGCGATGGAGGCGACCGACGATGTCGCCCGTGACGTGAGCTTGAAGAAGCACGCCGCCGAACTGAAGGCGCACGTGCGCAATCTTGCGTCCAAGGACTATTGGAAGCACGTACCAGCGACCGCTGACTTCGTGGTGCTCTTCGTTCCAGGTGAGAACTTCCTTGCCGCCGCCGCCGAACGCGATCCGAACTTATTCGACGATGCGTTTGCATCGAAGGTGATCATCACAACGCCCTCGACGATGGTGGCGCTGGCGAAATCCGTCGCCTATGGCTGGCGCCAGGAGCAAAGCGCCAAGAACGCACAGGAAATCGCGGAATTGGGACGCGAATTGTACCGCCGCATGGCGGTGATGGCCGACAAGATGAGCAAGGTGGGCGATTCCATCGACAAGTCGGTGAAGAGCTACAACGAGCTGGTCGGCTCGGTCGAAGCCCGTGTCATGCCGCAGGCGCGCAAATTCAAGGAACTGGGCGCGGGCGACGCCGGCATAGACATCGCCGCGGCTGCCCAGATCGAAGCCGCGCCGCGGCCGCTCGCGCCGCCGGAGCAATTGGAACTCACCCCGCCGCCTCCCGATCGCGCCAAGCGCGCGCGATGAGCGGCATTCGTCGCAGTGTGACCGACAACGCCGAACAGGCGCGCTAGTTTGGCGGCTGGAGGAACACTCATGCGTGCATTCTTGATCGCCGCGACGGCATTACTCGCGCTCGGCGCCTGCCAGCGCATCGCCGACGAGGCGCCCGCCCCGGCGCCGGCTGTCACCGCTGATGCGCCCCAGATCGTGGCCGCCATCGCCGACCAGCGTCGTCCGGCCGAGGATGTCCTGCGCGACGGCGATCGCCGCCCCGCCGACATGCTCGCCTTCGCCGGCATCGAGCCTGGCGACAAGGTCGGCGAGATTTTTCCGGGCGGCGGCTACTTCACGCGCCTGTTTGCGGTGGCGATTGGCGAAGAGGGGCGGGTTTATCCAACAATCCGCCCTGATGGGATCGCTGGCCAGTACGAAACCCCGATCCTCGCTGTCGCTGCAGAATATCCCAACGCGGTAATGGCGCGTACGCCCTATGACGCGTTGAGCTATCCCGAGCCGCTCGATGTTGTGTTCACCGCGCAGAACTATCACGACATGGGCCTCACGGCCTATGAACTGGGCGATCGCGCCGCGATGAACGCCAGCGCCTTCGCGGCCCTCAAGCCGGGCGGCTATTACATCGTGATCGATCACTCCGCAGTGGCGGGATCGCCGGTGGAAACCGACGCGGAAACTGCCCTTCATCGCATCGATCAGGCCGTCGTGCGCGCCGAAGTGGAAGCGGCAGGTTTTGTTTTCGACGCAGAATTGGACGTGCTACGGAATCCAGCGGACACGCGCACCACCAGCGTGTTCGACGAGAGCATTCGCGGCCGCACCGATCAGTTCGTGATGCGCTTTCGCAAGCCGTAGGGACAGGCCGACCCCCTCTCATCGGCTCTACAGAAGCTCCTCCCCTTGAAAGGGGGAGGGGTGGGACGGGATCAAATACAGGCGCTGTCCGTCCAACTTGTAACAAACACGCATGACCGCGACCCGGAATTATTGGTTCCGGCGCCCCGCCGGGGCATTGGTTAACCTTACGTTTACGAGTCGCGACTGAGCGTCCGCGCGCAAGAGTGGAGCGGGCCTCATGTTTCTGTTCGGATCGCATTCCTGGCGCGGCGAAAGCGGCAAGCGATATAACTTCCGCACCGTGTTGACCAAGAAGGGCCTGCCTGACGATGGCGTCGGCGGCATCTACGTGTTCGTACGCCGCCGCTGGGTGTTCTTCCTCGAGCCGCTTTATGTCGGCAAGGCAGCCGACTTGCGCTCGCGCCTGCTCGGCCACGAAAAGTGGGGACGCGCCTATTGGTACTACGGGGCCACGGAACGCCACGTGCACGGGCCGATCGCGGAGGAAGCGGACCGCCGCGCCGTCGAGGAAGACCTCATCCATGGATTGAAGCCGCGCATGAACGACGTGGAGATCCCTGGCGCAGTGGTGTCGAAGAAGGCGCGCCGCACACGCCGCCAGCGATCCGACGGCGCGAGGATGCAGGCGGCCTGATCGCGCCGGCTTGACCGCGCGCGTGTGGCGCGCGACAGGCCAAGGCGGATGAGCCAGCGCCATACACCTGACCAAGCCCAGCCCAGCGAACCGGTGGGGCTGGTGGCCAAAGTCCTTGATTTTGTAAACAATATGGACGCGCGCGCGTGGCGCGCGCTGGCCGTATCCGTCATCATGATGGTCGTGGTCGGCGTCATGATCGTGCTCGGCCGCCTGTTCTACGGTGAGGAAATCTCCGCCTTCATCGACGGAACCCTGGGTCAAGCCGAGCGCGCTCATCTCGGGCTGCCAGTTACCATCCTGGTCTTCACGCTCACGGCTTACGTCGGCGCGCCGCAATTTGTGCTGATCGGCGCTTGCGTGGTCGCTTTCGGGCCCGAGGTCGGCTTCTGGTACGCCTGGGCGGCCACC
This sequence comes from uncultured Terricaulis sp., assembly GCA_964423825.1. GTDB lineage: Bacteria > Pseudomonadota > Alphaproteobacteria > Caulobacterales > Aquidulcibacteraceae > Vitreimonas. The sequence continues at coordinate 4,531 of CAYRHK010000098.1, forward strand.
ATCGTGTCAGGCGCGGCGACCTACTTCACCGGGCTGCTGTCCTCCAATGAGACCCGACGCCGTTTTTCGGGCGCGACCGGCGGACGGTTCACCCGTTTCATGGGCAAGAACACCTTCATGGCGAGCCTTGTCGTGCGCTTTGTGCCGACCGCGCCGTTCGTGGTTGTGAACATGGCCTTCGGGGCAGCGCGCGCGAACTTCTGGAGCTTCATGGGCGGGCTGACATTGGGCGTCCTACCCAAGACCGCGATCGTCGCCTTCGGCTTCGACGTGATCATGGACGCCATCGAAGACGATCTCGCGACGACCGCTCTGCGCGGCGCGCTCGCCATCGCCCTCTGGTTCGTCGGCGTGGTGCTCATTCGCCGCTTGCTACAGAACCGTGTGACGCAGGAAGGCAACGGCGAGGAGGGGGGCTCGAAATGAAGCGCTTGGTGATCGCGGCTATGCTGCTGATAGCCGCCTGCTCCGGATCGTCGCCTTCTACCGAGGGCACGTTTGGCGCGGACCCGCAATTGCCCGCGCCCGAGGGCGGTCTGCCCGTCGTGAACCCAGCCACCGCGGTAGGTTGGCCCGACGGCGTCGCCCCCACTGCGCCCGCGGGGTTCGTTGTGAGCCGCTTCGCAGAGGGATTGGATCATCCACGCTGGATTTACGTGCTTCCGAACAATGATGTGCTCGTTGCGGAAAGCGCGACCGAGGCGCAGCAAGGCGGGGGCATTGTCGGTTGGATCCGCAACCAGGTGCAGCGCCGCGCCGGCGCATTCGGCAGCGCCAATCGCATCACGCTCTTGCGCGACGCCGATCGCGACGGCGATGTCGACGAGCGCCATGTGTTCGCCGAAGGGCTCAACCAGCCCTTCGGCATGGTCTTGGTCGGCGGCTACCTCTACGTCGCCAACACCGATGCCGTCGTTCGCTTTGCCTATGCGGAAGGCATGACCCATGTTTCCGGCGCGTCCGAAGAAATTCTACGCCTGCCGTACAACGAAACCGACAATGGCCACTGGACGCGCAACCTGATCGCCAACGAGTACGGCACGAAGCTCTATGTCAGCGTCGGTTCGTCCTCGAACATCGCCGACAACGGCATGGAGGTCGAAGAGGGGCGCGCCGCGATCTGGGAGTTCAATCCCGACGGGTCGCAGGCGCGCGTCTTCGCGTCGGGCCTGCGCAATCCCGTCGGCATGGACTGGGCGCCCGACACCGGCGCCTTGTGGACCGTGGTGAATGAGCGCGACATGCTCGGCGACAATCTCGTGCCCGACTACATGACCAGTGTGCAGGATGGCGGCTTCTACGGCTGGCCGTATTACTACTGGGGCGACAATCGCGACGAGCGCGTCGAGATTCCTGCAAACGTGCGGCTGCAAGCCCCGCGCGCGCCGGACTACGCGCTGGGCGCTCACACAGCTTCGCTTGGATTGATGTTCTACAAGTTCGACGGCTTCCCAGCGCACTACCAGAACGGCGCCTTTATCGGCCAGCACGGCTCCTGGAACCGGCGCGCGCGCGTCGGATACAGGGTGATCTATGTGCCGTTCCGCGCCGGCGTGCCGTCCGGCCCACCCGAGGATTTCCTAACCGGCTTCCTCAACGAACGCGGCGAGGCCATGGGCCGCCCGGTCGGCGTCTCCATGGACCAGACCGGCGCGCTCTTAGTGGCGGACGACGTCGGCGACATTGTCTGGCGCGTGGCGCTTCCACCTGAGCCGGCGGCGCCTTGAAGCGGCTCGACGGCAAGGTCGCGCTGATCACCGGCGCTGCGCGCGGCATCGGCGAAGCGGTCGCGCGCGCGTTCGCGTACGAAGGCGCCGCCGTGTACGTGACGGACATCGAAGATGCAGAGGGAGAAGCAGTGGCGCGCTCGGCAGCCGGCGCAACATATCTTCATCTCGACGTCCGCGAGGAGAGCGACTGGGAGCGAGCGATGGCCGTGGCGCTCGCGGCGCATGGCAGGCTGGATGTTCTGGTCAACAATGCGGGCATCACCGGCTTCGAAGGCGCGACGACAGCTCACAACCCCGAGCATGCCTCTCTCGAAGACTGGCGCGCCGTACACGCCACCAACCTCGATGGCGTGTTCCTGGGGTGCAAGCACGCGATACGAGCCATGCGAAAATCAGGCGCCGGCTCGATCGTCAACATGTCTTCGCGCTCAGGGCTGGTCGGCATCCCGGGAGCGGCGGCCTACGCATCGTCAAAGGCCGCGGTGCGCAACCACACAAAGACCGTGGCGCTCTATTGCGCCGAGCAAGGGCTTAACATTCGCTGCAATTCGATCCACCCCGCCGCGGTGCTCACGCCCATGTGGAACCCCATGCTGGGCGATGGTCCGGACCGGGCGGAGCGCATGGCGGCCTTCGTCGCTGACACCCCGATGCGCCGATTTGGAACGCCCGAAGAGGTGGCGGCGCTCTGCGTGCTCTTGGGTTCTGACGAGGCGGCTTACATGACCGGCGCCGAACTAACCATCGACGGCGGAATCTTGGCTGGGAGTGCGGCGAGCCCTGATCGCGCTTGATTAGAACGGCGAGGGCGGGTCAACGCTGGCGTCGCGGGATCGCGGTCGCCGCCGCCGCAAGAGCGCCCACGCGAACACGCCGCCCGCGGCGAGCAGGACCCCCGCGCCGCCTATCGCCATCAGCACGCCCGCGCGCAGGAGTTGGTCGGCGGTCGCGAGCTTGCCCTCAAGTTCATCGTTTTGCTGCTCAAGTGCGGCGACAGTGGCGGCGCGCTCAGCCTCCATGCGCTCCGCGAACGAAAGACACCGCTCGTCGCTCAGCGTCGGGGTGACCCCGGCTTCGTCTAGAAAGTCCAACAATTGCAGCGCGCGGGTCGCGATGCCGCGGCTCTCACGCGTATCGGCCCCGGAAACGTGCCAGGCATTGACCCCAATCACGCGTCCGCACTCGTCAAGCAACGGTCCCCCCGAGGAGCCTGAGGATATCACCGCCTGATGATTGATCGTTGGAATGAGGTCGCCGGTTGGCGCGCGGTCCCGTAATGAGGCGATGTCGCCCGATGTTCGCGAGGGCCGCGAAGGGCGCAGCAGGTCATCGCCCGAGGCGCCCTGATAGTCCACATCCGGATAGCCGAGCGCCACTACAGCGTCGCCAAGCTGGGGGTCGACTGTGGAAATCGTGAGCGGCGCCAGGTTCGCGTCGCCACGAAACTCCAACAGCGCCAATTCGTTGAGCGGGGAGTAGCGGATAATCGTCGCAGGCAGCACGCCATTGCCTGAGGGCGGGACCACGCCAATGCCATAGGCCGAATTCTGCCGCGCCGGGGCCACCACGTGCGCTGCCGTCACCACCAAATTCGGGCCGACGACGAAACCCGATCCCGAACCGTAGAGTAGGCGTCCCTCCGTGGTCTCGAAAACGACCACGACGCGGACGATGCCGGCCTCGGCGCGATCGACGCCATCTTGCGCTGCCGCCGGTGCAGGAAACGCGAGCGCCAAGAACAGCGCCAATCCGCAAAGAGCCTTCATTCCCAAGGAAACCCACCCGTGCCGATGCGTCAGCCGCCAATCATCGGGCGCCGGGAGTGCGCCCGCAAGCGCGGGCCCCAACCAAACGCACCCGCCGCCACAAGCGCGCCTCGTTTACCAATTAGTAAGGCGGCTGACTAAGCTCCAACGGCAATGGCTGTTTTGTGCGGCTCGGGCCTTGCATCGCCTTGGCCGTCACGGCAAGTGCGCAGCCGTTGAGAGCGGTGCGTACCCCGCTGTCTTGCGCGCCGCTCGTCTGGCGCGAGATTGTTAAGGCTTGCTGCTTTAAGCCCGCATTTGGGCTCGATTCGGTAGGCGACTAGCGCGAAGGAACTTTCTGCATGTTCGGCAACATGTTCGGTCTGGTCGCCCCCGATTTGGCGATCGATCTTGGCACTGCGAACACGCTCATTTATGTCAAGGGGCGCGGCATCGTCTTGGACGAGCCCTCCGTTGTCGCATACGTCAATGAAGGCGGACGCAAGGTCGTTTATGCGGTTG